>NZ_JACRWH010000078.1:0-6321 GCF_014306155.1 Holdemanella hominis
ATGCACTGCCCTGAATGTGATCATAAGATGATTGTAAAAAAATAATTCAGCAACTAAAAGGCAAATGCAAAATGTTGGCTATTACGATAGTCCTTTTTGTCGTTCCTCATAATCAACAATTTGTGACAATTCGACAGTTTTTCACATACCGTATTTCCCTGTTCCGAAGCCAAAATCTTAATATATAAAAAAGCCGATAACACATAGGTTTTTTGACCTAATGCGTTATCGGCTCTGCGTCTATGCGTCTGGCACTTTTAATCATTTTTTTTTGAATTTATTATATGTGTTAGCTAACTGTCCACAAGCCGCGTTAATCTCTCTGCCATGAGAAACTCTCATAGTAACTTCAAGTCCTGCTTGCTCTAATTGATGTTTGAATGCAACTATTTCCCGTTTCTGTGGTGCTTTAATTCTTGAATTGCTTGTTGGGTTGTATTGTAACACGTTAATCATAACTTTTTTGCCCCGAAACCATTTTGCAAGTTGTCTTACATCTGAGGGCCGGTCATTTATACCCGGTAAAAGCAAATACGCAAAGACAATTTTGCGATTATGCCTTTCAGAATAGGATAAGGCTTGCTTAACAACATCTTCAATAGCATATATGCGCATGTGAGGAATAATACGATTTCTTGCAGATTGTGTTGCTGCGTGTAAAGATATTGTCAACTGAATTTTAAGATGTTCCTCGCGCAATTTTTTTAATTGATCGACCGGACCAACTGTTGATATGGTAATGCCGTCGGTTGGAAAGTTGAGCCCATATCTATCTCGGAGAATATGGATTGCTTTTATCAAGTTGTCATAATTGAATAAAGGCTCTCCCATACCCATAAAAACGATACGGTTTACTTTTCGACGCAACAATATAATCTGTTGTACGATTTCTGACGATGTTAGATTACGAACAAAGCCATTTCGCCCGGACTCACAAAAAATACAACCAACAGGACAACCGACTTGTGTGCTCACGCAAACAGTTCCACCATCTCGCCGCTTGATAAAAACCGTTTCAATGTATTTGTTGTCTTTCAGTTCGTAAACATACTTTTCAGTATCACTGCTTTTGCAAATATTTTTTACCAACATTGATAGATTTTTTTTGCGTGGTAATTGCTTATATAATTCTTCATATAAGGCTTTTGCTTCATTCTCGCCAATAACTTCCGACATTTCTTTGTAAGTAAATCCGTATGGATCATTCCGTACTTCCGCAGGCGTATATTTAGGTAAACGTTTCATTTTTATATCCTTTCTTCTAAATAATAAAAGTTTGTTTTTCTGTATTTTTGATTACAATCTCTAATTTTTCTACATCAATGATATGCGTCAATTTGCATTTAGGGCAGAAAAGAGGAAAATCTTTTACACAAATATGTCTGTTGCCTCAAGCAATGCATATTAACATTAGGGGTTTTATCTACCGCATTGCCTTAACCTCGAAAAAATTTACGAAACCATCCCTTTTTCTCCGGCTCCTGATCCGATCCGGTTTCATCGGTAAGAAGCTGCTGCTGAATTGTCCCCGCGTGGAGAGCCTGGGCTGCTGCCGCTGTCTGCTGGGCGGCGGCCAGCGCGTCAGTGAGCCGGGTAATGGTCTGGGCCTGCTGCTCGATCTGCCTGTCTTTCATTTCAAGCTGCCCTTGCAGCGTGTCGATGGTGGCCTGTAAAACAGAAATCACACCATCAACCCCTGTCGTTTTTTCTGCATTTTTGGTTGACGCGCCATCAACCAAACCGTCAACCGTACCCGTCAACTGGTTGTCGGTGGTTGACGGTGCAATTTCAGAAAACGCCTGTTTTATCAGCTTTTCACCGTCAACCTCTACCATCAACTTACCGTCAACCGTTGCCGTCAACCCCTGTAAACTGGTTGACAGCGGTTCACGCTTAATTTTTTTGAAAACAGCTTGCTTTGATACCCCTATCTCGTCGGCTATCTGCCGGATCGTTTTCATACCTTCACGAACAGGCCCACAGGACACACACCCTTAAACCCAGGCGTAGATATGTACCAGCAAGCGGGGCCTGTCGGCTCCCAGGCTACTTCAAGGGTAATCTCGTGCCAGCCATCTGGAAACAAAGCTGTAAATCCCTCTCCTGCGTGTATGCCGCGCCCTTCCAGGAGCAGCCGAGGGTGCGGATCATCGTCTGCCGGATCGGGAAGTTGTATCTGCGCGATCCTCTCTTTATCCCAGCTCATAGACCTTTCCTCCTTCCCCTAAAATAAATCGCTATGCGATCCCGTCCGGGTGAGATACAAAATCAGCTCGTCCCCGTCCACTTCGTAGATCAACAACCAATCCGGCGTAATGTGGCACTCACGACACCCCGCATAGTCCCCGGAAAGCTGGTGATCCCTGTTCTTCTCCGGCAACGGCTCCCCCGCAGCCAGCTTTTTAATAATATCCGTCAGCAAAGAAATATCAAAGCCGCGCTTTTTCACGCGCTTCAAATCCTTCTGAAATTTTGTAGTTGGTCTTATGTTATACATCGGCAAGCAGCTCCTCCATCATCTGATCGACATTGGAATAGGTCTTGCCGAGGCTCGGATCGGCCTTCATTCTCTTTACTTCCTGGATTGCTTCGACGGTTTCCGCGTTCGGCACATCGCCGCTGATTTCAAAGGGTATTCTATACTCTCTCACCGCCTTACGCGCAAAAACATTGAACGCCGTTGTCATCGTCATTCCCATATCAGCACAAAATGCCTCAAACTGCCGCTTCAAATCTGCGTCCATACGAATGTTAATATTTGTATTCGCCATAGATAGCAACTCCTTTCATTCTTATTATATACATTGTATCATTTTTTATTCACAATGTCAATACACCTTCCTACCTGTTTACCCACGCCCTGGCTCTTAAACTTCTGCCCTGGTATGTACGCATTTAGGGGGCAAAAAAGCCTTGATTTATGCGGCTTTCCGGGCGCGGTAGAGAGATGGCCAGTATATTTACCCTCGGAGAGCTGAAAACGGCTTCTAAAGCGTAACAGGGGCCTTTCTGGGCCTTATTCCTGGCCCCCATCGTGCAGCGCGTCCAAGAGCCAATCGCTCAACTCCTGGGAAGGGGACACCCGCACCGTTATATGCCCATTTTCAAAGCGCACCGCTGGCGGTGGGCAATCCCACCACTTGCGGATGGTTTTCGGATCAAGGCCAGTTTCCCGATGACAGTCGGCCTTGCGCCCCTCCGGGTGCTGCTGCCGCCATTCATAAACCCGCGCCTGGGCCGTTCCGCTGCCTTTGGGCCTTCCGTCCTTATTGCGCCAATTCTTATTACCGTTGATCTCGTCCCTAATTAAGTTCATCAGCTTGATATGTTCTGACTGTTTGCGCCAGTTCCGCTTATTGACAGGCATAGTCAGGCCGGAGAGCTTCGCTATATCGTCCCTGGGGAATGTCACATAGTCCTCATTGAACATTTCCAGAGCGCACACCACATCATCTTTTGTAAAGCGGTTTATATCCTCCACGCTCATATCGTCGTAGGGCCGGAGCAGCGCAAAAGCGTCACGGCGTAGCTCGTCCTCGTCTATCCCGCATTTTTTCGCATAAATCGCCAGCGTCATAATGCCATAGAAACGATGGCCCACCCGGATTTCATCGGCGATCCGGTGCAGCCACCAGTCGTAAAGGTCACGCTTGACCGTCCAGCGGCCACGCCGCTCCTTTTTGACAATCCGCCGCTCATACCAATCCGGGTACTTCTCTTTCGCCTCGGCCAGCGACAGGCGGCTCTTTCTCATAAGCCCCTCAAGCCGCTGCTGCTCCCCGTTGCTGTCCGGGATATAATCAAGCAGCCGCGCCAACTCCACCGGCCCGCCGAGCCGGAACGCCCTCACAGGGTACTCACGCCCCAGCTTCGAGCCGGAGCCGACCACCCGAAAGCCCTGCAAAATCCCCTGCATTTGCGGCTCCTTGATGGTGGAGGTAAACTTATTCCAAATCTGCCGAGTAAGGGAATATTTCAGCTCTTTCAAGCATTTTTGGTTGTGCGGGTACATAGGCACCGGCTCTTTCAGCACATAATACAGGTGAAGCCCCGTCCCGCTGTTTACAACAAAGGTTGCCGGGGGCAGAATATCCTTGTTCATCTGATGCAGCGTATCCCGGAGCTGGGGCATACCCACTCCGTCCAGGTCAAAGACCAGGGCATAAAGATACCGAGCGTTCTTGCCGCACCGCCGCCGCCCAAAATAGGAGATCGGGGACATAATCGTGAAATCGGTGTCTTGCAACTCCCGCAGCTCGTCCAGCTCGTCAGTGATGGTACAGCGTTTCGCTTTACCGTCCCCCTCGATCTGCAAGGCAATCCCCGTTGCCTTGTCAACCTCACCTTTCGGCACCGTCACCGCAATTCCGTTTCCCTTCCTGTCCTCAAAATGGCCCTTCCTCTCGAAAGATCCTTCCGGGAAGATCTCACGATAAAACGCATACGGCTCCACCGGCTCCAAAAACTTCTCTAAATGCTCATTCTTTTCCCTGTAAAGTTCCCGCAGCCGTTCCAAGGCTTCTTGCTGATCCGCCATTCCTTACACCTCTTTTCGTACATTCTGCAAACCCATAGGGGGAAAAGGGGGAGCCAAAGAGCGGCCCCTCCGGGGCCTTAAAGAGAAAGTCACCTCCCCCTTTTCCCCCTCGCTCTGGGGCATGGAAATGATGGAAAACCTTTCAGGTTTACCACATTCCCACACCCCGCCGCTCACCCCCATAACCCCCTCCGACTTTCTCCCTGTCCGAGAGAAAATATTTTATTATTTTTCCCCTGGCCTTTAGGCCATAGGGGGGCATATATTATCAATGAAGTTAATTCCCTATTTTACGACAAACCAACTCCATGCTATCCCCCCATACCCATAGGGTGGCATATATTATCAATGAAGTTAATTCCCTATTTTTACTGTTATTATAGCCTGTCCGGGCGGCTCTTGCAAGGCCCCCGGACAGGCTTCTTTTACAGCTCCATACCGCCCCAGGTGTGGCCCCATTCCTGCTCTCTTTCCGGCTGCTGCACCTCTGGCACAGGTAGCAGCTCACGCGCCTTTTCGACCAGGGGCCGGAACTGCTCCGGCAAGTGCCGATCCAGGAAGTCCAGCGCGGCCCCGATCCCTTCCCGGAGCCGCGCCGAAATTCCGCGCTCCCAGCTCAAATCTTTTTCCAGATATTCGACCTGCACTTTGAGCTGCCGGTTTTCATTTTCAAGCCGCTGCCGCTCCTGGGCCTCCTTCAGCTTTTCTTTCGTCGAGGGGATTTTCTGCTGAAGCTGTTGGTTTTCTACCTTCAGCTCCCGCACCTTCTGCTCTGCCGCCGCGCCCCGGATCACCGCCGCCTTCAGCTCCTTCACCTGCTCCACCGTCACGCCCTTGACGGCCCCTGTCAGCGTCTTTTCCGGCTGTATTGCGTCCAGATCTGGCTTGACCTTCTCAACCGCTTTCAGCAGCTTCACATTCCCTTGCAGGGCCTTTCTCTGCTTTTCCAGGGCCGCGATCTCCTGCTCTGCCGCTGTCACCTGTTCCTGGATAGCTTCAAGCCGCTGGGCCGCTGCTCTGTACTCTGGCAGCTCCATATGAGGCCGGCCACCGCCCAAGCTGATAATCTCAAACTCGTGCGCCTGGGCGATTTCCGTTAGGGCTTCTTTCTCCCGTTCCATCCAGGCTTTCCATTCCGTCTGCTTCCTGCCCAGCCCTTCAAATCCTTGCTGCTTTAACGCTTGTTTCATTGATACCCGCGTCGAAAGGCCCCGGCTCTGCTCCGTTGCCACCGGCACGAAGTCCACATGGAGGTGGGGCGTGGCCTCGTCCATGTGCAGCACCATATTGAACACCCGCAGATGAGGGTTGCGCTCCTGGAAGGACTCTGCAAATTCTTTGAGAGCTGCCGCCGCCCGTTCCCCTCCAGGGGAGCCGCACCCGCAGTCTGTCAAGTTGCCGATCTGGAAGATAGCCTCGTGAAATAGCTTCTCCTGTTTGCTCTGCCGGATATGCTCATAGTAATCTGGTATCTTGTCCCTGGTCTTTTTCTTTTTGGCATTGTAGGCGGCCAGGGCTTCATCGAAAAGTTCGTGGTACACCTTCTTCAAATCCTCGTTGAAAAAGGTGACATTCTGCCCCGACCTGCTTCGGTCTACATTCGCCGCTGAAAAGCTCCTGTTGTTGTGCCGGATACTTCCCCGGCCCGTCATTCCCGAAATGGTTGTGCCTATAAAATCACCCGTCCCTTTCCTGCAAAAAGCCTATATCCTACTGCTCCTATTTTACCATAACTGGCCGCAGGCCACAACCTCTTTGTTACTTTCTTGTGAGAAAGTAACGTA
>NZ_JACRWH010000079.1:0-6106 GCF_014306155.1 Holdemanella hominis
ATTCCATGTTGTCATAAATTTAGTATAACTTTGGTAAATGTTGTGAAATCCGATTGAATTATGTGAAATTATCAAAATATACATCTTTTTTGGAAAACCTCAATTTATTTCGTATATGAAATCACATGAATAAATCAAAAGACAAAATTATGAAGGAATTTTTAGAAAACAATACCTATTTTGTCGATTTCTTTAATGCGTACTTCTTTGATGGAGAAAGAGTTCTTAAACCAGAGAATGGTGTAGAACTTGATTCAGAGATGAATGATTCGAATATGGATCTAGAAAAACATGTGGATGTGATTCGTAAGTACAATGATGGAAATCTTTATAGTGCATTCATTATTGAGAATCAAAGTTATGCGGATGCTTCGATGGTTGTAAGAGCGGCTACATATGAGTATGTAGCGTATGAGCGAATGTTAAAGAAGAATAGGAATAATAAGAAACTACCTATGGTAAACATTCTGGTATTCTATACAGGTGAAAGGCCCTGGAATGCAGCAAGACAGCTTTCTGAGCTAGTCGAGGTGGATGAAAGATTTGAATCCTATTTCCATGACTGCAAAATGAATCTGATTGAAATCACAGGAAATACTTCATATAATTTTAATGAAGAAGATGTGTATAATCTATTCTATATATGTCGAAGTATTTATGATCAGTCTATTTATGAAGGAACGAGTAATCATTTTGGGCTTGTGAAAAGCAGTGTGTTAAAAATCGTCAAGACATTAACGGATGTAGAATGGTTGGATTTATAAGAATTAGAGGAAAAGGAGGAAATTGAAATGTGTGAAGTTGAAAAGAGATGGCTTGAGGTAAAGCTAAAGGGATGAAAAAAGGAATTGAACGAGGTCGTGAAAAAAAGAGCTTGAAATGTATCAAAAAATGATGAACAAGGAATTTGGAATTAAAGCTATCGCATTCATCTTTTCAGTAAGTGTAGAGCTAATTAAAAAGCTATTGATGAAAGCTTAGAAAATGCATTATAAAATGGGGGAAATATGAATAAGAATATAAAAAGAATAAGTGTAGTATGCTTATGTATATTATTGAGTGGTTGTAGCATGTTTCAATCAGCACTTAATGATATCAAGGGCAATTTAGTAGGTAATGGATACACAATCTATACGTATGATAATTATGGTAGTGAAGTCATGGAGACAAGTGGGGATAAAATCAGTATTACAGGTAATGCGGTAGAGTCTACTTCCTATGATGAAGATGGACGTGTTGTTCGTGGCTATGAATTATCAAGTGTAATTACGATAACGGTAGACGGAAAAGAAATAGAATCATGTGGAGATACTTGTGTTTTTGAACAAAAAGGCTTAACACCGGATGTGGATTTCATACAAGAAGATATTGATTCAAATACACATGGACAAATATCGGACAATACGTCTGTTGCTCGTTTTATCAACAAGTATAAAAATATGTTTGGCAAAGGAAGAATTGTAGTCATTAAATCCCAATTAGGACAGCCAATTGCCGCCTACTCTGGAGATAAGGTGTATTGGAAGATTCCAGATAATTTACCAAAAATGACGAAACTTATGATTGATGGTAAGGCTTTGTATATTCATAGAGCAAATTTTCAAATCATTGATAAAGAATTATTGGATTAGGAGAAACAAAATGAAACAACAAATTAGTAGTACAAAAGGACCTAAGGCATTAGGGCCATATTCAGCAGGGATTGCTACAGAAGGACTTGTATTCTTATCTGGACAATTAGGTATGAATACAGAAGGAAATTTGGTTAGTGAAGATGTTGTTGAACAAACTCGGAAAGTCTTTGAAAATATTGGTGTATTATTAGAAGCTTCAGGCTTAACATATGATGATATTGTTAAGACAACTGTATTATTGGATGACATGAAAGATTTCGCGAAAGTAAACGAAGAATACGCGAAATACTTTGATGGTATATATCCTACTCGTAGCTGCTTTGAAGTAGCTGCATTACCTAAAAATGCAAAGGTAGAAATTGAGTGTATCGCAATCAAAAAATAGTTAAAACATATATGTCGTAAATAGAGTTCGTTCTTTGATGTATTGAAGAATTTTATTGTTGAAAAATCCATGATTTATGGTAGTATATATAAAAGAGAAATTGGATTTGAAAAGGGACTTTTTAAATCCATTTTTTTAAGGTCACAAGGAGGATTATATGAACAAAAATTCGTTATTATCCATGAGAGATCTGTCAGTTGAAGATATCTATAGCATTCTTGATGATGCTAGACTTTTTAATAGTTCCTTTAAAGATTGGCAATTACCAATGCAGAAAGCATTGGTTGCTAATCTTTTTTTTGAGGCTTCAACTCGAACACATTTCTCATTCGAAAGTGCACAGCACCAATTGGGATGCCAAGTAGCCGATTTTGCGGCAGGAGCATCCAGTGTCACAAAGGGAGAAACTCTTTATGATACAGTAAAGACATTTGAATCAATTGGGTATGACATGGTGGTGATCCGTCATTCTCAAGATGAATATTTTAAAGAATTGGAAAATATCAATATTCCAATTTTAAATGCTGGAGATGGTGCAGGAAACCATCCAACACAATGCTTGTTAGACTTACTAACTATGCAAAATGAGTTTGGCACACTAGAAGGCTTAAATGTAGTAATCTGTGGAGATATCTTACATTCAAGAGTGGCTGCCAGTGATAAAGAAGCTTTAGAAAAATTAGGGTCAACCGTTCGTTTTGCCGGACCAAAAGAATGGGAAAGACCTGGCTATCCAACAATTGACTTCGATGAAGCCATTGAATGGGCAGATGTTGTCATGATGCTTCGTATCCAGAAAGAAAGAGGTTCTGGAATGGCTGGTATGACAGATAGTGAATACTTAGAAAAGTATGGTCTTACAAAAGAACGTTATGCAAGAATGAAAGACAAGGCTATCGTGATGCATCCAGCTCCTGTTAATCGTGGTGTTGAAATTGATACGGATTTAGTGGAAGCTGAAAAATCAAGAATTTTTGAACAAATGCACAATGGTATGTTGGTTAGAAAGGCCGTTATTAAACGTGGATTTGGTTTTGCTCCATTCAAGGAGGAAAAATAAGCATGCGTTTAATCAAAAATGGTCAAGTTTTAATTGACAATTGTGTCGAAAAGAAAGATATTTTAATTGACGAAGGAAAGATCATTCAGATTGATGATTCTATCTTGAAAGACTGTGATACAGTAGATGCTACAGGCTTAACTGTAATTCCAGGATTAGTGGATGTACATGTGCATTTTAGAGAACCTGGACACAGTGAAAAAGAAACTATTCATACAGGTAGTTTAGCGGCGGCACATGGAGGATTTACTTCTGTGTTTGCAATGCCAAATGTCATCCCTTTTCCAGATGATGTGGACACAATGAAAGACTATCAACAATTAATCAAAAAAGAATCTGTTGTACATACATATCCATATGCTTGCATTACATTAGAAGAGGCAAGTAAGGAAGTAGTGGATATGAAGGGCATCAAAGAATTGGGTGTACACTGGTTCAGTGATGATGGTGTTGGGGTAGCTACACCAAAAATCATGAAAGAAGCCATGGAAAAGGCGAAAGAAAATGACTGCATGATTGTAGCTCATACAGAAGATATGAGTTATCGCAGACCAGGGGCTTGTGTACATGACAGTGAAGTTGTGACATCTAAGGGCTGGCTAGGAATTCCAAGTGCTTGTGAAAGTGCACAATTGATTCGTGATTTAGAAATCACAAAAGAAGTAGGAAACGCTTATCATGCTTGCCACATTTCAGCTAAAGAAAGTGTAGAAGCATTAAAAAACGCAAAAGAATCAGGTTCGAATGTAAGTGCTGAAGTTACAGTACACCACTTATTGTTAGAAGATAAAGATGTGGTTGGACCAAACTGGAAAATGAATCCACCTTTAAGAGGTCATGAAGACCGTATGGCTTTGATTGAAGGCTTGGAAAACGGAACATTGGATTGCATTGCCAATGATCATGCACCACACACCTATGAAGAAAAGAAGCGTTCTATGGATAAAGCACCGTTTGGGATTGTTTCATTAGAAAGCGCATTTGCCTTACTATACACAGAGTTTGTTCACCGTCAAAAACGTTGGACATTGGCTCAATTGGTAAATTGGATGTCGGCTGCACCTGCTAAGCGTTTTGGCTTAGAGAATATAGGACAAATTAAAGAAGGCTATAATGCCGATTTGGTTTTAGTAGATTTAGAACATGAATCTTTGATTGACATAGATACATTTGAATCCATGGGGAAAAATACGCCATTTAATGGCTGGAGCGTAAATGCGCAAGTAAAGGAAACCATCGTAGATGGAAAAACAGTATGGAAAGGATAAACTATGGAAAGATTATTAGTATTAGAAGACGGGAGCACATATCGAGGGCGCAGCTTTGGTGGTGAGAACTTCCGTATTGGAGAATTGGTATTCAATACTTCAATGACTGGCTATCAAGAAATTTTAACTGATAATGCATACTGCGGACAAATCGTAATGATGACATATCCATTAATTGGAAATTATGGTATCAATCGTGATGACTATGAAAGTATTGATCCAGCTACATTTGGTCTCGTAGTAAAAGACTATTGCGAACAACCAAGTAACTGGAGAAGTCAGGAAAGTTTAGATCACTTCTTGAAACGTGCAAACATTCCAGGAATCTATGGGGTTGATACTCGTGCAATCTCTCGTAAATTAAGAGATAAAGGAAATATGAAGGCAACTTTATGCAATACCGATGCAGACATTGAAAAGGTTGTAGAAGAATTAAAAAATACAGAACTATTGAAGGATCAAGTATCTTCTGTTTCAACAAAGAAGGTCTATCCTATGCCAAATCGCGGAAAGAAAGTCGTTGTGGTGGATTTTGGTGTAACAATGAGCACATTACGCGATTTATCGAAATGTGGATTGGACTTAATTGTTGTTGAACACGATGCTAGCGTTGAAACAATTATGTCATTCTACCCAGACGGAGTTTGTTTATCAAGCGGGCCAGGCAATCCTTGTGATTTGACTAGCCAGATTGAAGTCGTTAAAGAATTAATGAAACAAACCGTTGTATTCGGTATTGGGCTAGGATATCAATTGATCGCATTAGCTTCAGGTGCAACTGTTTCTAAAATGGGATTTGGACATCACGGATCAAATATTCCAGTTACAGAAATTGCAACAAATAAAGTTAAGATTACTCACCAAAATCATGGATATGCCGTTGATGTAGATAGCTTAGAAGCTGCTTCATTAGAAATGACTTATCAAGCATTAAATGATAAGAGTTGTGAAGGTATTGAACATAAGGAATATCCTGCATTTGGTATTCAATTCTATCCACAAACTGGGGATGCATTATATGGTAAATTTGTAGAAATGATTGAAAAGGGGGATCACAATAATGCCTAAACGTACAGACATTAAAAAAATCTTAGTAATCGGATCTGGACCTATCGTAATTGGACAGGCCGCAGAATTTGACTATGCAGGATCTCAAGCATGTCAATCACTTCGCGAAGAAGGATATGAAGTTATCTTAATTAACTCAAACCCAGCCACAATTATGACCGATTCGACAATTGCGGATCGTGTTTATATTGAACCAATCAATTTGGATTTCGCTAAACGCGTTATCTATAAAGAAAGACCCGATGCCATTTTAGGATCATTGGGTGGTCAAACAGGATTAAACTTAGTTGTAGAATTACATGAAGATGGAATTCTAGACGAATATGGCGTAGAAGTTCTAGGAACTGATTTATTAGCTATCAACCGTGCAGAAGACCGTGAATTGTTCCGTTCTTTAATGCAAGATATCAATGAACCAGTACCAGAAAGTACAATCGTTCATACAATAGAAGAAGCGGTTGCATTCTGTGAAACATTGGGCTATCCAGTCGTAGTTCGTCCAGCTTATACGCTTGGTGGAACGGGTGGAGGTTTCGCCGATGATGAGGCTGAACTTCGTGAAATTTGTGAAGCAGGATTAAAGGCTAGTCCTGTACATCAATGTTTGATTGAACAAAGTATTGCCGGATACAAAGAAATCGAATACGAAGTAATCCGTGATGCGAATGACAACGCAATCGTAGTCTGTAGC
>NZ_JACRWH010000080.1:0-6023 GCF_014306155.1 Holdemanella hominis
GCCTGGTTGTTATTGGCTTTAGCTTCTTGCTTCCATCTGTATAAAGTACTATCTCCAATACCTAAATTTTTAGCACATTCTTTACGACTTAGTTCTGGATGTGTTAAACAATAATTGACAGCATTTTGTTTAAATTCTTGATCAAACTGTTTCTTTTTATTTGCCATTTTCTTTTACCTTCCTTTGTTTTTGAATCATCCTCTTTCTATTGTACCACTGGTGTAAATTTTCTCTTTTTGACTAGTCCTATTTATATGCTAACATCAAACTTTACACCATTCATTATTAACTATTGTATCGACTATTTTTCCATGTTGTTCACTGATGATTCGATTCATTTCATTTAAAAAATATGTTTCCGTATGATCATCATCTCGATCTGTAACAATCACAATTTTTCTATAAGCTTCTTCTATAGAACCCATCCAATTGCTTTTTAAAACATTTTCTAACATCGGAATTAAACGACTACAACTACCATCATGGCCAATCATTACATTATTCTCATTCTTTTTTAAGATTCGATTCCAACGCATAAATTTAATGTTAGCTCTGGAGTTTCCATCTTGCCAATGATGCACCGTTTTAAGATAGTATTGAATAAATAGGCAATCCGTTAAGCCTTCACATAAAATAACAGATTTCATTATCGTACCTCAATATCATAATCATCCATGGCTTCAATTGCTTCATAGCAAGATAATTTTCTTGTTAATGTAGAATCATCCTTCTTATATAAAGTGTAAAGATTCATTTTATCTTGCAATGTTGGATCACACTTTAAAACTTTATCAATTGCCTCTTTACTATGCGATGTAATGAACAATTGAATATTGAGTTTTACAGCTGTACTTAATATCCATGAAAATATTTTATTCATAGCTGAAGTATGAATCGAAGTTTCAAACTCATCAATCAATAAAATTCCGTTTTTTGATGCAATTACTGCACTCATTAATAAGATGGCTTTTTTCATACCATCCCCATACAATTCTAAAGGAATCGCTTCTTTATGATTTTTTGAAAGAATCATATACCTTTTTCTCCAAGCTGAATTTCCTTTTGAATCCACATTCAAACCGATTATATCCTCATCAAATTCTATCAATACGCCCAACATCTCTTGATATAATTCCACATTGTTCAAGACTTTACTTAAATAAAAATCATCATAAACATGTTTAAAAGACGATACTAAAGTGGTATTAATTAATTTCGTTTCCTGTTTTCCATTTGTAGCAAAACGATCATATTCAGAGTACTTTTCATTCAATAGTTCTTGACCATCTAAATCAATTTTTAAATTCATAAACTCCGTATCAATCATTTCATCACATTCACGAACTTTATTACTATACCCCATCATCTTACGCACTTCGCTATCCGGTAATAATTCAAAATAGTTCTCTTTAAAAAGATTAACGCTATGTGTCTTATTCTCTAATTTAAAACTATATTCAATTTTGGAAACTACCTCTTCATCCACCGGAAACAAATAATTCACTCTTTCAAATGTTGAAAAACTAGTCCTAACCATCCCTCTTACACTTCGAGTCGTAGAATATGCAAGATTTCGAACACTATCAATTCCTTTAAGAAAATTAATATTCTCTAATAAGCTCGTTTTTCCAGTATTATTATCACCAGTAATTATGTTAATATGATTCAAATCTTTTAATTCAAGATTATGAATACCTCTAAATCGGTGTATATCAAATTCTTGTAGATGAATTGCCATTATAAAACTCCTTTCATTTTTTTACTCTCTTCCTTAGTCATTCCGTTATCATAACTAATTATATAATATTATATTATTACCTTCCCCTTCAATATTTATCCTAACGTTCTATTTAATGAATTTGAATACTCTTGCAATGCCTCATTATATTTACGTTTATTACGCATGTGTAATTCATTGCTAAAAAAATATAAATTTGTTAATTCATCATATATGTATCCATTTATATAAAGTAAAAATCTAGCAAATTCTTTATCATCTAAATCAAATTCATACATAAATACATCAATTGACCATACCTTCTTTTCACAAATAAACTGGTTGACATATTCATTATCTACAGGTGGAAAAACTCCATCTGGTATATGTAAAAATTTTTTGCTTATATAAGAAATTACTGATTTTCCTAAATTAAAAGAATCAACCATTGTCACAATAAAATCCATTGTAGTATACGCACCATTGATAACAGTAATCAAAAAACTCCAAAAGCTTTCAATTCCGCAAGCTCCAACTCCATCAGGTTTATACCATATAATTGAAGTTAAATTAAACTGATTTAAATACTCTTCAATTGTGCATTGTTCAACAGGCACAATCCATTTTACAATGCCCTCTTCAACAATATATTTAACAGCTAAATAAACATTTTCTCCTCGCGTATAATGACATAGATGATTTTCTTTATCCATATAAACATCCAAAGGATTCAATCCTAGTTCATTTAATAAATCTGCTAAAGTTGTTGTTTCACAATATTCAAAAATAAAATTTTGTAACTCTTCTCCACAACCTTTATACACTACCTCTATTTTCACATTATCATCCTCATTTCCATAATATTTTTTACTGATACATATCATACACTTATTTGTCGGACATTAAAAAAATAAGCTTATCTATTTTATCACTATCTATTAACCTATACATTTCGATCCGATTTGTTCTATCGTTCGTTTTGTTAAGACGATTTTTAATGCTATTTCACCAAAAGTGTACAAAGAGTTCTCTATTAATAATGAAATTACTTTTTTCTCTGTTTTATTTAAACCGACACTTTATACATTTTTCTATTTTTCAAGCATCTAACTCAATAACAGTAAATATAGATATGAGAAAATTATTAGTGTTGATACTTTTAATTTTATAAAAGTACATTATAAATTTGCGATTTCTTAAATCATATACAAAGGAATATTGACTAACCAATCTTCTTTTTTTTATAGTTCTACATTAAAGTACATGTGCGAGGATCTGGCTTAAACTTTTCATAATACGTTTTTAAACTCTTAGCTTTACTTCTATTGGAACAATCAAATCTTATGTATCTACCACAAATCAATTTTACAAGACACTCTATCATTTGTATAGTAATAAACTTATAAACCTACAGCGTTTTTAATTCTTGGCAAACAAATTGCCCGGTTAACGCTCCTTTAAATTCAACAAATAAATGATTGCCATCAATCAATGCTTATTGATTGATTCCAGCCATACATCCAAGTAAACCCAGTTTGTACTTGTACATGAATTAGACGAAGGAAACTTTTATTCAATAAGTTCACAAATAACTCCTTTGTCTAATATGAATTTAACTTTACCACTCGCTTCTTCACTGATTTTATCATACAATCTTCCAGCACTATAGCTTTCTCCAAGTACTGTATAAGGACTATTGGCTACATAACCAATCTTTTCTAGTCCTGCAAGATTTACACTAATGGCTTCTTTATCATATTCATTATCTTTTTCTTTCTTTAAATAAACAATCATTTCTTTTTCTAGAAATGAATCGCCATAATAATGATGTAATCCTGTAACTGTAAAATATATGTTTGACATAAGTATGTCCTCCTCATATTTCCAAGTTACATCATTAATTGACATTATGCGTGTCTAAATAATAAATAAATCAAATTATTTTTTGAATAGTTCATTGGACTATTTGGAAAATAAAGAATCATACGGTATATATAATAGACAATCATGAGTGTACACCATATGATTAATATCATTTTTCTTTTCTCGGGTTTTAACAAGCATAGAACGCCACAAATTAGTGTTGGTATTAATAGAGCATGGTAATACAAAGATAATTGAATATTTCCTTTAAGAAGATAATACAGGCTTGTTTTCATGTTGCATCCTGGACATGGCAATCCTGTTATGAATTGAAAGGGGCATTTATAGAATAATAAAAGAAGGAATAGTATGAGAACTATTCCTAAATATCTAGTCTTTTGCGAAATCATTAATATGACTCTGAAGGATGCAAAAGGATACTAATGATAATTGAAGTATAGATAATACCATTAAAACGATACTATCATCACTTGGATGATGTCCATTACTTCTTGTAAGACTAGATACCATCTTACCAGCCTTCCATAAGTAGTATAATAAGTAGATTCCACATGTCACAATGCTTAATACAACAACAAGTCCTGGTTCAGCACCTTTTTCTTGGTTTTGACTTTCACATAAATCATTTAAGTCATGTGCAATTGTATATAGCCAATAAATACTATAAATGAAACAAGTAACTAGACTTAATACTACACATAGTCCAATACTCTTTTCTTTTACAACTCCAGTAGTAAATGAAAAACTTGGTTCTACACGCACTGTTTCGTTACCTGCAAGCTCGGTATTTTTTAATCTTTGCCAATCTTGCATGCCTGTTTTCCATACAAAACTATTTCCAGTTAATACACCGCTATCAATAAATCCTTTCATGTCTGATTCACTAAAAGGACCTTTAGAATCATTATTCTCTACATAATACCAATCATTCGAAGATGATGTAGAAATAAATTCATTCAATTCTGTATTCTCTAGTCTTTCCCAGTCTTTCATACTTGCCTTCCAAACTAGAGTACTACCATTGATTTCACCAGAAGTAATCTTAGTCTTCATCTCTTCTATACTGAATGATCCTTTAGAGTCATTGTTCGATACATAGTACCATTCTTTGACTGATGTAGTTGATTCATTCTCATTTACTGATTCCTCATTATTTGTATCAACTTCAGATTCATTAACTTCTTCTTCAATCTTATCCACGACTGTAACAGGTACAACAATATCTCCATCGACTTCTACCTTTGTTCCACAATTTGAACAAAATTTAGAATCATCACTTATTTCGTGCCCACAATTTTTACATAACATATTCAATCTTCCTCTCGATTAATTCAATTATAAAATGAATACTTTCTTAACTCAACCACTTAAGAAAAACTTAAGAAAATAAAGAATAGCTCAGATTATATATATACCAATTATTGCTCAGTATTTAAAAGTATCTCAACTATTTTATATACATCTGTATATGGAATTTTCTTAATCCGATCAATCGTTCCATTACTTTGATGATAATCTTCCAACTTTTTTGAATTTTCAATCGCTTGTTTTGAATTTCCTACAATCAGTTCAAAAACATCTTTACTTTTTGAATAATCTGAAATATAGGAATTTAAATCTCTAATAGCTTCATCATTCGAACAATATGGTTTAGTACTGTATCTAAAATGAAGAAGATACCAGACTTCAAAACATGGATTTGACAAATAAAGAGAAACATTATTTTGTCTAGCCAATTTAATGGCTGCTCTTAATTCTTTTTCCCTACCCTGTTTGAAATCAACATCAATAAAACATGCTAAGATATCTCCTTGTTTTAAATCTAATTCTTCTTGTTTAGCTGTTTTTAACAAGTCGCGAATAACACCTTCGGGATCGGTATTGTTTCCTTTAGCAACATTAATTTTATATTCACTTTGAGTTTGGTTAAAAGCTGTAAAATAATTTTTTTCTGTTTGATTACTTCCTTCCGTTCCGATTAAAATGATTTTTTTAGGCTTTTTTGAATATTTTCCTCTTTTCTTTTACCCTACTCTTTTTACCATTCAATATCCTTTAAATTTACAAATGGCATGGCACCATATCTTCCTTGCAAATACCCTTTTTGAATGTTTTCTGATTTTCTAGGTGAGAATTCATCCAGTGAATATAAATCAGAAACGCCAGTTTTATTATTTTTTTCAACAGAGTAAATTTGATCGCGTCTAAATAAATTTAAATCTAACAAACTAATTTCATGAGTATTAAAAATTAATGTGAGTACCCATCTAACGACCCCATGCACTAAATAGACATCGATATTGTCAATATAACAGGTACTATATCCTTGTACAAAGGATGGTGCTCGTTATGTATTACAAAAGAAATAATAAACGTTTGTCTGTTAGTGGTCGTGGAGACTATATGTCTACTTCTGATTTCA
>NZ_JACRWH010000081.1:0-5835 GCF_014306155.1 Holdemanella hominis
CTGTAACAAAAAAGATAGAGAAATTCACCCTAAAAGTGTTTAAAGGATATCTCTTTCTCAGAGCTAAAATCCCTATGGCTTTTAAAGGTTGATTTGTCCCTATCTAGTTTTATATATTCGAAAAGAGCTTGACCCTAACGTTGCGTTAGGGTTTATTTTATATGTGTGATATAATTGATTTAATTATGGAGGTCTATTATGAAAGGTATTATTTTAGCTGGTGGTAGTGGTACTCGTTTGTATCCTTTAACTAAGGTAACTAGTAAGCAATTACTTCCTATTTATGACAAGCCAATGATTTATTATCCTATGTCTATTTTAATGCAGGCTGGGATTCGTGAGATTTTAATTATTTCAACTCCTGACGATACACCTCGTTTTCAAGAGTTATTGGGGGATGGTCATCAGTTTGGTATTGAGCTTTCTTATAAGGTTCAACCGAGTCCAGATGGACTTGCTCAAGCGTTTATCTTGGGTGAGGAGTTTATTGGGAATGATAGTTGTGCGATGATTTTGGGTGATAATATTTTCCATGGTCATGGTTTGACAAAGCGTCTTCGTGCGGCTGCAGAAAATGAAGTTGGGGCTACCGTATTTGGTTATTATGTAGAGGATCCTGAAAGATTTGGTGTTGTAGAATTTGATTCTGAGGGTAAGGCGATTAGTTTAGAGGAAAAGCCAACTTGTCCTAAGTCAAATTATGCGGTGACAGGATTATATTTCTACGATAATAAAGTGGTTGAGTATGCGAAGAATTTAAAGCCGAGTGCTCGTGGTGAATTGGAAATCACAGATTTGAACCGTATTTATTTAGAGAATGGTGAATTGAATGTCACTTTACTTGGTGATGGATTCACTTGGTTGGATACGGGTACGCATGAGTCTTTAGTGGATGCGACAAATTTTGTGAAGACGATTGAGGAACACCAGCATCGTAAGATTGCGTGTCTTGAAGAGATTGCGTATGACAATGGTTGGATTGGTGATGATGAATTGGCATCTACTTATGAAATTTATAAGAAGAATCAGTATGGTGCTTATTTGAAGAAGATCATGGATCGTAAGTATATTAAGTAATTGGGGGTATAGCGATGAAGGTAACGGAAACAAAGATTCCTGGCGTATTGATTATTGATACGGATGTATTTGGTGATCATAGAGGGTATTTTACGGAGACGTATTCAAAGCCTAAATATGAGAAGATGGGTATCACAGTTGATTTTGTACAGGATAATATGTCTTTTAGTGCTCAAAAGGGTACGCTTCGTGGTTTGCACTGGCAAAATCCGCCTTATGCACAGAGTAAATTGGTTTCTTGTACGAAGGGTACAGTGATTGATGTGGCTGTGGATATTCGTAAGGGAAGTCCTACATTTGGTCAATGGGTAAGTGTTGAGTTGAGTGAAGAGAATCATAGACAGTTCTTTATTCCTCAGGGATTTGCGCATGGATTCTTAACTTTAACGGATAATGTTGAATTTAGATATAAAGTCGATAATGTATACAACAAGGAATCTGAGGGTGGTATGCGTTATGATGATCCGACTTGTAATGTGGATTGGGGTTCATTGTTAAATGGTATTGAGCCTGTATTGAGCGAAAAAGATCAGATTGGTCCTACTTTAGAGGAATCGAATAATCAATTTGTATATGAAGGAGAATAAAAGAATGAAAATTTTAGTAACGGGTGGTGCTGGTTTCATTGGTGGAAACTTTGTACATTATATGGTAAATAAATATCCTGAGGATATGATTGTAAACTTGGATAAATTGACGTATGCAGGTAACTTAGAGACTTGTAAGCCTGTAGAAGATAAGCCTAACTATAAGTTTATCAAGGGTGATATTGCCGATCGTGAATTTATCATGGATTTGTTTGAAAAAGAAAAATTTGATGTCGTAGTTAACTTTGCGGCTGAAAGTCATGTTGACCGTAGTATTGAAGATCCTGAAATCTTTGTAAAGACAAATGTAATGGGTACAACAACATTATTAGATGCTTGTGTTAAGTATGGTATTCAAAGATATCACCAAGTATCTACTGACGAAGTATATGGTGATTTACCATTAGACCGTCCTGACTTGTTCTTTACTGAAAACACTCCACTTCACACTTCAAGTCCTTATTCGAGTGCGAAGGCAAGTGCTGACTTATTTGTTCTTGCATACCACAGAACGTATGGTTTACCAGTAACAATTAGTCGTTGTTCAAATAACTATGGTCCTTATCATTTCCCAGAAAAATTAATTCCATTAATTATTTCTCGTGCATTAAATGATGAAACAATTCCAGTATATGGAACAGGTGAAAACGTACGCGACTGGTTGCATGTATATGATCACTGTGTAGCTATTGATTTAATTGTTCGTAAGGGACGTGTTGGTGAAGTTTATAATGTTGGTGGTCATAACGAAAGAACAAACTTAGAAGTTGTTAAGACTGTATTACATGCATTAAACAAACCTGAAAGCTTAATTACGTATGTAACAGATAGAAAAGGTCATGACATGCGTTATGCGATTGATCCTACGAAGTTGGAAACAGAACTTGGATGGAAACCAAAATATACATTTGATACAGGTATTCCAATGACAATCCAATGGTATTTAGACAATAAAGAATGGTGGGAAAACATCATTAGTGGTGAATACCAAAACTATTTTGAAAAGATGTATGTAGAAAAAGGAAGAGCTAAGGAATAATCTTTATGTTAAGACATGCTTTTATAATGAGCGTGCATACAAATATGGAGCAGTTACAAGTCTTAGTAACTGCTCTTCATTTTGGAGATGTTTATATTCATGTTGATAAAAAACAAGAAGCTTTATACCAAAATCTAAAAGAAACGTATAAAAGCAATCCCAATGTATTCTTGGTTTCCGATAGAGTGAGTGTAAACTGGTCTGGTTTTAGTCAAGTTCAAGCAACGCTTAAATTGTTAGAATTGGTTGAATCGACTAAAAGAAAGTATGATTATATTCATTTTATAAGTGGACAGGATTTACCTTTAATGTCACATGCACAAATGGATGCGTATATTGAAAGTAAGGGTATAGGTAAACAATTTGTAGAAGTAAACGATATAGATAGCTATAAATGGAGATTAACACAATATTCTTTCTTTAGAGAAAATCCAAATAATCGAAAAAAATTGTATCGATTGACTGACATAGTTCTTCGTTTAATTCAAATGCCTTTTATTCGAAGAAAAAATTTTAAAGGCTTTGAATTGTATAAAGGTTCTTCATGGTTTAGTATTACTTATGATTGTATGAAATATATCTTATCGTACATTAATGAGAATGATTACTGTTCTAAATTTAAATATACGGCATGCCCAGATGAACATTTCTTTCAAGTACTCTTGATGAATTCAAAGTATAAAGATAAAGTATTAAAATATAATTCAAGATACATTGTCTTTGAAGGTTTGAATGCCAGTCCAAAAACATTAGGTGTTGAGGATATGGAGTGTTTTATGAATGGACAATATATGTTTGCACGTAAATTTGATATGAATAAAGATAGACAAGTAATTAGTAAAGTATTAGATAGGGGTTAAAATGAAAAACATCTATATTGTTTTTGATAAATTACATTCAAATGAAGCTGGTGGACTTGTCTCAGCATATGCATCATTAATACAATTATTAAAAGATGACTATACAATTAAGGTTATTAGTATCATTAATTCTAATCTTACTAGACATGATATGTTTTCGGATTGTGAAATCGTAAATGTTTCAAAACACGATTTCTTTCCTAGGATGGAAATTATATCAGATAGTTTGAAAAGTTTTAAGTTGCTTTTATTGTTGAAAGAGTTATTTAAATTGTTATGTTATTTCTGTTATATACCCATATCACGTATTAAAATGAGAAATATGTTCTCTTCAGATGATATTATTATCGTGTCTTCTCCTGCAGCAGGAATGTTCATGAGTTCAAAGAATCGATTTATATTGGAAATACATACAAAGTTTGAGTATTTTTGGGGAACTAATAAATTAGGAAGACTTCAAAGTAAATTGATGTCAAAACCATACATCACTGTTTTTAGAACAAAGTCTGATATGGAAAAGGCAAGTAAATATTTTAACTCTACATATTCTTATAACTTTATTAATAAAGAACTTTTCAATGATACGGTAAGTATTGGTGAAAAGATAAGAAAACATAAAATTATCTATATGGGACGATTTGGAAAAGAAAAGAATCTTCCGAAAATGATTGAGTGTGCAAAGCAATTGAAGAAACAGATTCCTGATTTTACTCTCGATATGTATGGTACAGGGGTTTTAGTAGATGATATTGCAAGATTAATTGAAGATAATGCCTTAAGTGAAAATGTTCATTTATGCGGCTTTTGCAATGATAAAAATATTTTCGATAACTATTCTTTATTATGGCTTACCTCAGATTTTGAAGGAATGAGTATGACAATTATTGAAGCTAAGGCAAAAGGTGTACCTACCATTTCAACAAACTGGGGCGATGGAGTCTTTGAAGTGATTCATGATGAAGAAGATGGTTTTGTAGAAAACACGGTTGAAGATATTGTGGATCGAACGGTTGAATTAATGAATGATAAAGAATTGTTAATAAACATTTCAAAAAATGCACTTAAAAACTTTGACGAGTTTAGTAAAGAAAATGCATATAAGAGATGGATTGAATTATTGAAAAGATTTGAAGGAGAATTAGAATGAAAGTTTTTGTGACAGGTGTGGCTGGACAATTAGGTCATGATGTAATGAATGAATTGGCTTCTAGAGGATATGTTGGAGTAGGTACAGACTTAGCAGAAAGCTATAGTGGAATACAAGATGGTTCTTATGTAACTACGGCTGAATATGTATCTTTGGATATCACAAATTCAGAAGCTGTAATGAATACAATTAAATGTGTTAATCCAGATGTAGTTGTACACTGTGCAGCATGGACGGCTGTAGACTTGGCCGAAGATGAAGATAAACAGGCTAAGGTTAAAGCTATTAATGTGGATGGTACACAAAATATTGCGAATGCATGTAAAGAAGTAGATGCGAAGATGGTTTATATTTCTACAGACTATGTATTTGATGGAAAAGGAACTAAGCCTTGGCAACCGGATTGTAAAGATTATAAGCCATTGAATGTATATGGTCAGACTAAGCTAGGTGGAGAACTAGCTGTTTCAAATGCGTTATCTAAATATTTCATTGTTCGTATTGCGTGGGTATTTGGAAAGAATGGAAATAACTTCATTAAAACGATGTTAAATGTGGGGAAAAAATTTGATACATTACGAGTTGTAAATGATCAAATTGGTACGCCAACCTATACATTTGATTTAGCACGATTATTAGTTGATATGTTTGAAACCGATAAATATGGCTATTATCATGCAACAAATGAAGGCGGATATATTAGCTGGTATGATTTTGCGTGTGAAATCTTTAAACAAGCTGGATATACTACAAAAGTAAATCCTGTAACAACAGAAGAATATGGTTTATCAAAGGCGGCTCGTCCATTTAATTCTCGTTTAGATAAATCTAAACTTGTAGAAAATGGATTTAAACCATTACCTACTTGGCAGGATGCACTAGCCAGATATTTAAAAGAACTTGCTTAATATACATATGTATATTGAGCTTTTATTTTTCATTGATTGGATTAGTAACGTTTGATAATTGTAACGCTTCCACTATCGGTATAAAATAGGACCTAGGGAGCTAACTATATAAAATTCAAGTATTTTTTATGAAAAAGTTTGAAAATATAAAACGACTAGATTTTTTAGTTAGTTTTAAATTGATCTTTGAAAATGTGAATATTGGATTAAATTTAGG
>NZ_JACRWH010000082.1:0-5760 GCF_014306155.1 Holdemanella hominis
TATCAGCGCAATATGAAACCTAAATCGGCTATACCATTTAATACAAAAGCATCATAGCGCTACATTGATTATATTTCATATATGAGTCACAGGCAAATTTTTTTGAAGTGCAAAAATTTGCCTTTTCGTCATACCTTAAATACCACATTTTTAACTGTAACGTAAGTAAAGGCCTGAATATAGAATTGTATCCAGGCTTAACTTAATAAGAATTTATCACTGTCACTATCCCGTTAGCTTAACTTAATGACATTGGGGTAGTGTAGTATTACCTTTATCTTAATTGTATAGCATAATTCAATGAAAATTTAAATGTAAAGGAGCTAATATTATGGATAATACAACAAGTTTCAATATTTGTGTAGATAGTGATATTTTAAAACAATGTGAAGCCATGTATGGTGAATTAGGTGTTGATTTGAATACTGCAATCAATGTGTTTCTTTATAAGTCTCTTTGTGTAGGTGGTTTTCCTTTTGATGTAAACAAGGAGACAATGGCGGCTATGTTGGAGGCTGAACGTATTGTGCGTGATCCTTTTGTAAAACGATACTCTGATGTAGAGGAAGCATTGAAGGTATTGAAAGAGTGAGTATACATTGAAAACAAATTTTTTTAAGATAATGAAGAAACACTAGCTTGAGATTGTCCATATTGGATAAAAAAAGAGTAAAAGCTCTAAATTTGATTTGTGAGCCTGAACATCATACCGAGTCCTCATTGTTTTTAGCCGGTTCCAGGCTGACGTTTCCAATCACCTTCCGTTTGGTTTTGGTAGGGTACACCGTTTTTGGTATTTCTACCATCAATCGTATTTTACACAATATATTATTAAGGCTAAGGCTATCTTCTTGTATTGACATCCATATAAATGAGTATGGATACAATAAGCTTTAGTGTTCGTGTAGATAGTAATATTAAGAAACAAAGTGAAGCGAGTATGGTAATTTGAATATCGCAATTCATGTTAATGGTTTTCTTATTGATGTTCGTTTAGAGAATCTATGTTAGAAGCAGTATTTAGTATTGAAAGATGTTAGTTTGTGACTGATTTTAATACAAATTCACTAAAAAGTACAAAGACAAATGGTTGTATAGGGATTATAATAAAGATGTATTGAGTGCTAATACATGAAACTTCCTTTCTATCTTAAAACTATGGGAAATGCGGCAGGACTTTGTGTCTTGTCGTTTTTCCTTTATAATGGGTGTGGAGGTTTTTTTGTGTATGAAATATCCTAAGTTTTTAAATGAGAAGTATAATACGATTGGTGTTTGTGCTATGTCGAGTGGTGTAGGGCATAAGCTAGATAGTTTTGATGCGTCTATAGAGTATATTCAATCCAATGGGTTTCATATTGTTGAAACAGCTAGTGTTCGTAATAATAGTGAACCAAGTATTGATGCCAAAACTCGTGTTGATGAATTGAATTCGTTGGTGAATGATTCTAGTGTTGGAGCTGTATGGTTGGCTGCGGGTGGTGATTTTCAGTTTGAGACGTTGCCATATATTGATTTTGATAGGATTGAAAAGAATCCTAAGTGGTATTTGGGTGCGAGTGATCCTACAAATTTATTGTTTCCCATAACTTGTAAGTGTGATTTGGCTACGGTGTATGGGTTTAATGCGGGTAGTTTTGATGAATATGGTATTAATGAGTATTCAAGTTTGTGTCTTGATTTTTTAAAGGGAAAGAATGGTGAACTACATTCAAGTTCTCTGCATCAGGATGTTGATTTTTATAATGATGGAGCTCCAATACTTAACACAAAGACAGAATATGTGGGTAATTGTAGTGTAGTGGGTAGATTACTTGGTGGTTGTTTTGAGAGTATAAATGATATGGCGGGCACGCCTTATGACTTTGTAGAAGTTTTTAATGAACGATATAAGTTGGATGGGATTATTTGGTTCTTTGATATTTTTTCAATGAATTCATGTGACGTGTATCGTGCTTTATTGAAGATGAAGTATATGGGGTATTTTAAATATACAAGGGCTATATTGGTGGGTCGTGTATTGTTTAAGAATGTTTCGGATTTAATTGGGTATGACCAGGCTTTTAAAAAGGCACTACCTGATATAGATGTTGTATTTCAGCTGGATATTGGACATACATATCCGCATATGTATGTAGTAAATGGTGCCATGGCGCGTGTTGAGATTTGTGATGGTCATGGATTGGTTCAGTATAGAATGGATGCATAAAGAAAGAGAGTTGTAGTCAAAACTACAGCTCTCTTTTATCAATCTTTCTTTGAAATATAGAGTGTACATGTAAAGTCTAGGTTTTTAGATTGGTCAATTAAGTATTGTGGTTGCACTTTTGCACCCCAGCTGTTGATTCCGCCTACGCCCATTTGTTGTTTTGTGATTCTTAGATGGGTTGTGTTGGTTTGTGGAAGTTCAAATGTGTGGTTGGCATTATATAGGTGCATAAAGGAATACTTGCTTGCCATGCATTCCATTTTTTCTGACTTGATGTTTACTTGAATGGTGTCGTTGGATAGGCTGCACCATTTGCAGTCTGTGTGGTTACCGTGTTCTTGTGGTTTTAAGTATGGAATGTAGTTTGTGTCTACGTTTTCAAAGTAGAAATCGGTTAGAGCATGGTCTCGATCTATATATGTGTCTTTTTCGCCTTTCCCAAAGTAGGCGAAGTTTTTGAACTCTTCTTTTAGAGCAAATTCGATTCCAAAGAGTGGTAGTGTTTGTCTTTGTGAGTTTTTGTCTAGGTGCAACTGGATTTGTATACTTTGATTGTTGTAGACTGTGTAGACGAGTTTACATTCTTCTTCAATGGATTCAAGTTGTATTGTATAGATCATTTGTGCGCATTTGGAGTTTCGTATCATTTTAAAGCCGACTACATTTTGAAATAGGCTGGCATTTAGCCAGTTGGCATAGGTTTGTTTGGCACCACGATCATTGTCGGTTAAAGCTCTGTAGAAGAGTGGCTTTGGTGCTTGTTTGAGTATTTCTTCATCATTTACTTGAATGGATACTAAACCTTTTCGTTTGTCAAATAAGTATTCAGTATCGATAAATTGAATGCCAATGGTTTCTTTTCCTTCTACTACGAGCATGGCTTTTTCTTTGGGGTGGTCTTGTTTGACTTCAAAGACTTGTTGGTCAAAGGATTGAATGCCTAATGGTGTTTTGTAGTAGATGGTTTTTGTGTAATAGCCTGGGGTATTGATTTGTTTAAATTGTACGGGCATTGTTTTTGTGGTGCCTGGTTCTACGCTTGTTTTAAAGATGCCGGATTGAATAACGAGTCCGTTTTGTTTCAATTCAAAAATAAAGGTGTCTTTACTTAGGTCATAGAATAGGTTTTTGTTTCGGATTGTTACGGAATCGAAATGGATTTCCATGTCGACATAGCGATAGAGTTGTTTTAGTTCTTGGCTTTTGCCGGTTTCTTCTCGATTGGCTAAAAGGATGCCGTCTCCACAAAAGTTGGAGTCGTTAGGATAGTCGTCGAAGTCTTGTCCATAATAGTATTGTCCGTCTTTTAAAATGGCTTGGTCTACATAGTCCCATACAAAGCCGCCTTGGTATTGTTCGTATTCGTCTTCTAGGTTGGTATATTCTTCCATGCCTCCAAGACTATTTCCCATGGCGTGCATATATTCACATAGCATAAATGGTTTCATTGGATGGCTTTCTAGATAGGCTTTCACATTTTCTGGAGATGTATACATTCTAGATTCAATGTCGGATGCGTTTTCGAATGTTCGATCTTGTGTGATGCCTTCATAGTGGACAAGTCTTGATGGGTCTTGTTCTTTGAAGTAGTCGTGTAGGATCATAAAGTTGGATCCACTTCCTGATTCATTTCCAAGTGACCACATTAAGATGCAGGCATGGTTTTTATCTCTTTCATACATGCTTCTAGCACGGTCTAATAGGCAATCAGTCCATTCGGTTTTATTTTGTGGAAGGATGTCATTAGCTCCATGGGTTTCTAGATTCATTTCGTCAATGACGTAGATTCCGTATTGGTCGCATAGTTTATACCAATAGCTGTTGTTTGGATAGTGGGATGTTCTTATGGCGTTGATGTTTAGTGATTTTAACATGTGGATGTCTTCTTCCATTTGATCTTGAGATAAACATCTTCCGGTTTTTGGATTCCATTCATGGCGATTGATGCCGTGGAATACAATTCGTTTTCCGTTGAGTTTCATAATGCCATATTCAAGCGTGAATTTTCTAAAGCCTACCTGTTCTTGAATGGATTCTATGATTTCGTTGTTTGTGTCATATAATACTAATTCTAATTGATAAAGATTTGGAAATTCACTACTCCATAGACATGTGTTTTCTACAGGGATTTCAAATGTATCTTGCATATTGCCATTCCATACGATGTTTCCTTGTGGATCGTATAGTTTGGCTTGTAGTGTATGGGATTCATTACTACTCATTTTACAAACACAACTAAGAACACTTTTATTTGTGTCTAGATCAATGTCTGTATCTATTTTTAAGTCTTGTATATGAAGACTAGGTTGTTTATAGATCATAACATCTCTAAAGATACCGCTAAAGCGCCACATGTCTTGGTCTTCTAGCCATGTGCCTGTGCATTTTTGAAAGATGCGTACGCATAGCACGTTATCTTTTTCTTGTGTGTATTTTGTAATGTCAAAGCGGCTTGGGGTAAAGGAATCTTCGGAGTATCCGATAAATTTACCATTTAGCCATACGTAGATATTGGATTCTACGCCTTCAAAGGATAGAATGAGTTTATTTCCCATAAAGTCTTGTGGACAATCAAATGTTTTACGGTATTGGTAAACTTTGTTTTTGTCCATATCAATTTGTCCTGGTTTTACCACGTCATGCCCATCCCAAGGGTAGGTAACGTCTGTATAGTGGGGGTTATCGAATCCTTGGAGTTGGATGTGTCCGGGTACTTGGATGTCGTTCCAGTTGGAGTCATTAAATTCTGTGTTATAGAAGAATTTAAAGCATGAATCATAATTTTTTGAAAGGTTGAATTTCCATGTTCCATTTAGTGAGAATGAGCTTGGCTTTTTATCCTTTCCAATTGTATATATGTGGTCGCTATAAGCGTGTTGTCTATTTACTTGAAAGACGCGTGGATCTTTGATCCAGTTTAAGTCTGGTGTTCGCATTGTATCACTCCTTGTTTTATTGGTAACTTAAATTATATCAAAGGCTAGTATTGAAAGGAAGGTAAAAATCAATTAAAATATTTGGTAAATTGGAGGTTGAAAGATGTCAGACATTCTTGGTTTTGTGGTTTCAATAGCCTTAATTTATTTTGTAATCAAAGTCGCATTTAAGTTCATTAAGTGGATTGGGATTTTGTTGGTTGTAGTATTTGTGTTTAAGATGGTAGCACTTCTTATATAAGGGAACTGAGGTTCTCTTTCGTATTATAGAACTAGAAGTTATTCAAGTAATAATTCTAGTTTTTTATTTTATCTAGAAGTGATATCATATCACTGAAGAGAAGTTAATCATTATAACTTGAGACATCCATAAGGTAAGCTCGTAAACAACGATTGATAGCTACGACTATTAATGTATCGTTCTTCTCTTCACTAAATAAACATATTGACTAGAGGTTGCTTAAATTTAACTTCTAGTCTTTTATTTTGTAGGCATTGGTACTACGTCAAGAAAAAGGACTCATAAAATAGATAAATTTTAAATTCTAATGTTTTGAATAATAATTATTCTCATATTGATTTGGTGATTCATAACCGCAATGGCTATGGATTCGT
>NZ_JACRWH010000083.1:0-4961 GCF_014306155.1 Holdemanella hominis
CGTACTTAGTATATTGTGTTCATCCCTTTTTGTATACAAAAAGGGAAACAACTTAAAGATAAATACAAATAAATCAAGGTAGTTGTATTTGTATCAAAATGTTGATTTTTGACACTACCAATATAAATAAGAGGAGATTATATGATCAGGTATGGTTGGAAAAAGAAGAAATAACATCCATCCAAAAGAAAAATTAAAATGCATGTTTCATTAAAATAATTATATTTGGATTCGAGAAATAACTTTAAATTTGATTCTATTTTTATATCTACGAAACTTTAACTAATTGATAGAATCACTTTAATCTAATGAATAAAATATTATCAAGGAGTAACATATATGAAATTAATATTTTTAGATGCAGATGGAACACTACTACATAGCGATGGACATATTCCAAAAAGTGCAATTTTAGCTTGCGAATTAGCACAAAAGAATGGACATAAGATCTGCTTAGGTACTGGAAGACAAGTTGTTGAAATCATTGGAGATTTAAAAAAAATAAATTTTGATGCTTCTATTTGTGGAAGCGGATCTACAGTTATTGTTGATGATAAAATCATATATGATAGTAATTTTGATTATGAAGAAAGTTCTCAACTAAAAAAATATTTCTTTAATAATCAAATTCCATTTATTGTTGAAGGAAGTCACGGTTTATTCTCTACGCAAAATGTAGTAGATTACTTAAACAGCAATCTTGATAAACTATGTTACAATCTGTCTGAAGAAGAGAAATCAAAGCACAGTCTAGCTTTAGTGATTCAACAAATTCATGTTGTAAGTACTGACGAGCTAAAAAAGTGTCCAATTAATAAAATTGCTTTTTTGAATTCCCCAATTCCCCTTGAAGAAATAGAAAAACAATTCAGTCAAAAATATGATGTGATTCCATCTACATATCCACCTTATGGAAAAATGAGTGGTGAAATCACACGCAAACATATTACCAAGGCAAATGGAATTGATATTATCGTTAAACACTTTAATATTTCAAAAGATAATATTATTTCTATTGGAGATAACTATAATGATCTTCCAATGTTTGAAAAATCAGGTTTTTCTATCGCTATGGGTAATAGTGTCGATGAAGTAAAAAAACAAGCTAATTATGTTACAGACGACATTCTACAAGATGGTATCTATAATGCCTTTAAAAAATTAAATATTATATAGGAGCCTACTTATGAAAAAAATATATACATTTCTTCCTTTAAAGGAAGAGCACAAAAAGCTATTAGAAAGTTCATCATCCAATTGTGAATTCATCCATTTAGGACAAATTAAACCTAGTCTTGAACAAGTCAAAGATGCGAATGTCATCATCGGAAATATTCCAGTAGATATTCTTAAAAATATTCCCAATTTAGAATTTGTACAACTCAACAGTGCAGGTACAAATGGATATTCAGATAATCCAGACTTTCCTAAAAATGTATTACTTGCCAATGCTACAGGTGCTTATGGAGTTGCGATTTCTGAATGTATTCTTGCCGGTATATTAACTTTATTGAAACATATGCCTAGTTATATCTTAAATCAATCTAATCATGAGTGGAAAGATGAAGGAAGTGTTAAATCTATTTATGGATCGAATATTCTTGTACTTGGTCTAGGTGATATTGGAAAAGAATTTTCTAAAAGAGCCTATGCGATGGGTGCTCATATTACGGGAATTAAAAGAAATATTAAAGACAAACCAGATTATATAGATAAATTATGTACAATGGATTCACTATATGATGAATTAGAAAAGGCAGATATCATTGTTTCAAGTCTTCCCGGTTCTAAATCTACATATCATTTATTAGGTGAAGAAGCTTTAACTCATGTTAAGAAGCAGCCAATTTTCGTCAATGTAGGAAGAGGAACTTTAATCGATTCAAACATATTAGAAATAGCTCTAAAAGAAAATATTTTCTCTGGAGCCTATATTGATGTTACTGATCCTGAGCCATTACCTAAAGCTTCAAACTTATGGAACACAAACAATCTAATCATCACCCCACATGTAACGGGTGGCTATCATTTAGATGAAACTTTAAATCGTATAATTCAAATCAGTGCAACAAACATTAAAAACTATTGTGAAGGAAAGGAAATTATGAATAAGGTGAACCATGTTCAATTTATTTAAAAAAAGAGAAAAACCTAAACAAGAATTACCATCTGGAACCATTCGAAAAAGATATTATTTTGAAGGAACTGTTCAAAATATTGGGTTTCGTTTTGAAATCCAAAAGCGTGCAAAACCGTTAAAAATCACAGGATTTGCCCAAAACAATGATGACGGTACTGTTACTGCCGAATTACAAGGAAGTGAAAAAAACATCAATAAAGTTATTACAGATCTTCAAAATGTAGATCGTATTCAAATTGACTTTATTAGTGAAAAAGAGATTCCTTTAGATTATTATGAGAATGATTTTTATATTCTGTATTAACATGAACAATGCTCATGAGTTAGAGCATTGTTTTTTTGTATCAAGAAATAATTGCGTTATTCCGATAGAATCACAACAGGCACGTTACCAAAGGATCCCGTAACATTCGCAATCAACTGTGATAGATAAGCTTCCATTTGTACTTTATCAACTAGAAAATCCAATCGCTTTTCTACATAGTCTTCCATATCCCTTATACTATCAAAATTTTGCATTGCTTTATCCGACAAATAGAATTCCCCGATTGAAGAAATATCTAAAAAAGGAGCATTTAAATTTTCGGATTTTAACTCTTTTCTTAAGCGAACACTTATTTTTGTTTCAGTACAATCCACAATTTCTAACGATCGAGAAACTTGAACATTTTCATTTTCTGTAGATACTTGTTCTACTGAATATTTGATGCTTTCCAAATATAAATTCACTCCAGTTATCTGCAACATATAATCTCCTTATACATTAAAATCTTTTAATGACCTTAACACAAAATTTCCAACACTAAATTTCTTAGATTCATGACATATATTTTGCTTATCCACTAAATTTCTATCCTTAAATTTATAATAAGCTAACTCTTGTTCCAATTCCAATATGCGTTGATTTGAAAATGAAGCTCGTCCAATTTTTTCACTAATAGCTGTATTAATATACGTATTTAGACTCACTCCATCCATTTGTGCATTTTCTAATAATTGTTTATGTGTCGTTTTAGGAACCCTCAAAGCTATTTTTCCACTTGGAAGGCTCCCTTCATCTTTTGGAACCGGTAATTCTATTCCTTCATCTTTTAAATAACTTAAATATACACTTTTAGTAGCTTGTGCATCGGCAATTGCCTCTTCAATTGTATCTCCACCACCTACGCATCCTTTTAAATCTGGATACTCAACACACCATTCTGTTTTTCCATTTTCCAAATGCATAGGATATACTTTCATTGCATAGTCCATACTATCTCTCTTCCTTTCTAAAATTAATCTCTTCAACTAATTCTACTGCTTTTTTTACATATACTTCTTTTACACTATTCCCATGTTTAGGAATTGGGAAAGGTCTATTTAACAAATCATGTGTAAATATTACATGACTTGTTCCATTTTGATTTTTCTTCTTAAAACCAAAGTGTTTTAAATACTTCTCTAAATCAGAAAATTCTACTTTATTTCCAGATTTGTAATTTTCAATCTTCGCAATTAACTTTTCAATTTTAGACATTGGGTCCTTTCTTATATGATATCATATTTAATATCATTTATGTATAATTATCTATATATTTAAGTTTAACAACCCAATGTGAAAAAGACATTAAATCTGAAAATTTAACAAAAAAAGATATCAATTCATTTTATTTGAACTGATATCCCTTATACTATCTAGATAAGTTTGTATTCTTAGAATTCATGATTTTAAATACATCTTCTTGTGTTACCACATTAAAATCATGTTGAATCATAAGCTTTAATACACTCGCACTGATTGCGAAATCGACTGTCTTTTGTGGTTCAAATCCATTGATTAGTCCATGCACAAATGCAGCACCATAGGCATCTCCTGCTCCCACAGCTTCTAAACTATGTACTCTATGAATTGGACTTTGGTAGAACTTTCCATCCACATAATAGATGCCCATCCAATCTCCTTCTTCTACAGTATGCATATTTCTTAATACACTAGTCACACTCTTCACATTTGGGAATTGACGAGTAATTTCTAACATACCTTCTTTATAAGTATCAATCTGATCAATACCTGTAGATAAGTTACCATCAAAGGCATGAATTCCTAGTGTTGCTTCAAAATCTTCATCATTGGCAATACATACATCTACATACTGCATTAAATCGCGCATGACAACTTGCGCTTGTTCTTTAGACCACATTTTTCCACGATAGTTTAAATCACAAATCACTTGAATATCATTTTCCTTACAATACTTCAAAGCACTTCTTACTGTATCCTCAACATATTTAGATACAGCTGGAGTTACGCCTGAAAAATAGAAAACATCTCCTGGCTCTAAGATATTTTCCCAATGATATTCACTTGGCTGAGATAGTGAAAAAGCACTAAATGCACGATCATATACAACGTTTGTACTACGAATATCACTTCCTTTTTCAAAGAAGTAAATTCCTAAACGATCGCCTCCACGAAGCATATACTCTGTATTTACACCATAATGACGAACTTCACTTAATGCAGACATCCCCACTGGATTGTTTGGTACTTTAGATACAAAAGCACATTGATCTTCATACATCGCTAAACTTACAGCTACATTGGCCTCGGCACCACCATAACTAGCCTCAAAACCATCGCTTTGCATAATACGCAAGTTTTCAGGTGTTTTTAAACGAAGCATGATTTCTCCAAAAGTTACAACCTTCATAATATATATCCTGGTATATTGTAATTGACCCATCTAGCTGGTCATTTACAACATACATCTCCTTTCTTTCAACCTTTAATAACCGTAGTTGAAGACGGTTTTGTTAATTTGTAAAATTGAATATGTGA
>NZ_JACRWH010000084.1:0-4917 GCF_014306155.1 Holdemanella hominis
GCTACAGACTACGATTGCATTGTCTTTGGCATCACGCATTACTTCGTATTCGATTTCTTTATATCCGGCAATACTTTGTTCAATCAAACATTGATGTACAGGACTAGCCTTTAATCCTGAATCACAGATTTCACGAAGTTCAGCCTCATCATCGGCGAAACCTCCACCCGTTCCACCAAGTGTATAAGCTGGACGAACAACTAATGGATATCCTTCGCGGTTTGCGAATTCAACAGCTTCTTCTACTGTATGAACAATCATACTTTCTGGTACTGGCTCGTTGATTTCCTGCATTAAAGATCGGAACAATTCACGATCTTCTGCACGATTGATCGCATGTAGGTCTGTACCTAAAATTTCTACACCAAACTCATCTAAGATTCCATCTTCATGTAATTCTACAACTAGGTTTAATCCTGTTTGACCACCCAATGATCCTAAAATGGCATCGGGTCTTTCTTTATAAATAACGCGTTTTGCGAAATCTACAGTCAAAGGTTCAATATAAACACGATCCGCAATGGCAGTATCTGTCATGATTGTGGCAGGGTTTGAGTTAATTAAAATAACTTCATAACCTTCTTCCCGAAGAGATTGACATGCCTGACTTCCGGCATAATCAAATTCAGCTGCCTGACCAATGATAATCGGACCAGATCCGATAACTAAGATTTTTTTGATATCTGTACGTTTAGGCATTTTTATTCTCCTCCATTAATTCAATAAATTGATCAAACAAGTAACGAGAATCTTCAGGTCCTGCACTTGCTTCTGGATGATATTGCACCGCAAAACAAGGATAGTCTTTATGACGAACACCCTCACAGCTTTTATCGTTTAATGCTTGGTGTGTCATTTCCAAGCGCGTATCCTTCAAGCTATCAATATCTACCGCAAAACCATGGTTTTGAGAAGTAATTTCTACTTTACCTGTTGAAAGATTAACTACAGGATGGTTAGCTCCACGGTGTCCAAATTTCAATTTATATGTTTTTGCACCACAAGCCAAAGATATCAACTGATGACCTAGACAAATTCCAAATACAACCGTTTGAGGAATCAATTCTTTAATCGTTTCAATAGCGACTTTTACATCGGTAGGATCACCAGGACCATTCGACAACATAACGCCATCTGGACGATAAGATAAGATTGTGCTTGCTGGTGTATCATATGGAACAATCACTAAATCGCATCCACGTTTTGATAGTTCACGAACAATACCTAATTTTGCCCCAAAATCCATCAATACAACTTTCTTACCACGATTTGGGATTGGGAATACTTTATTTGTCGAAACACGAGCCACTTGATCATGTAAGAAATCAGCGGCTTTTAAACCAGCAACTATCGCATCTACATTGGCATCCACATCAGCCATAACTGCCTTCATGGTACCTACGTTACGAATCTTCATTGTGATTTCACGTGTATCAATATCATAAATACCTGGAATATTTTCGCGTTTTAAGAAATCATCTAATGTTTCTGAACATCTGAAATTGCTTGGAAATTCACAATAGTCCTTAACGACAAATCCAAATACACATGGAACCATGCTTTCATTGTCATCACGATTGATTCCATAGTTACCAATCAATGGATATGTCATCATTACAATTTGCCCACAATATGAATTATCTGTTAAAATTTCTTGATAACCCGTCATTGACGTATTAAATACCAATTCACCAATTTGGAAGTTGTCACTACCAAACGCTGTTCCGCGATATACACTTCCATCCTCTAAAATCAAAAGTCTTTCCATAATTTGTCCTTTCTGTTATTTACTCAAAAAAAAGATTAGCAAACAATACATTGCCAATCTTTAAATGGAACCATTAAAAAGTATAGCACTACGAAGAATACTATTCATCTCAACCACTGACGTTTTTTTCATAAATAAAACTGGGTTCTTGATCATAGATATCCTCCTTTGAAAAAAATCGCTATATTTTTTCTGTTTAGTATACTACCACAAATCATGAAAATTTCAATAAAAAAGTAAAAAAAAGATGCGATTTCTCACACCTTATTTTGACATAGTTGCTTCAATTTCCTTGTATGTTTCAACAGGGTTTGCACTCTTAGTAATTGAACGACCCACTACGATATAATCACAACCTTGTTCTTTCGCAAATGCTGGAGTGGCAACACGTTTTTGATCATCTTTAGAATCACTTGCCAAACGAATACCAGGAGTAACTGTTAAGAAGTCTTCTCCACAAGCTTCGTGAATCGCCTTAGCTTCATGTACGGAACATACAACACCATCTAAGCCTGCTTCTTTGGCATTCTTCGCATATCTAATAACACAATCAATCACTTCACCTGGAATTCCTAATTCGTTATTCATAGCTTCTTTAGAAGTACTAGTAAGCTGAGTTACACCGATACACATAGGACGTTTTCCATCTTTAGCCCCTTCATTCAAACCATCAACGGCAGCCTTCATCATCGCAATACCACCAGCACAATGTACATTGACAATATCTACACCTAAGTTCGCTAAGTTTTTCATTCCACCCTTAACTGTGTTTGGAATATCATGCAATTTCAAGTCTAAGAAAATATGGTGCCCCATTTCCTTCACTGTTTTTACCATTTCTAAACCACACGCATATGTTAATTCCATACCAATCTTTACATATACAGGTTCATCAAATTGTTTTAAGAAATCTACAACTTCTTCTTTACTAGAAAAATCTAGTGCTACAATTGTCTTACTCATTATTTAAAACTCCTTCCAACTGCTTCTTCAATATTCTTATATCCATATTTCTCTAATACTTTTGGAAGATCCTCAATGATTTTTGGACATACATAAGGATCCACAAAGTTTTGGGCCCCCACTTCAACAGCACTTGCCCCAGCATTTAAGAATTCCAATACATCTTCTGCACAAGTAATTCCACCAACACCAATGATTGGAATATTTACAGCTTGTGCCACTTGATATACCATTCTTAAGGCAACTGGCTTAATGGCAGGACCAGAAAGACCACCTGTTACATTGGCAAGTAATGGTTTTCCCGTCTTCAAATTGATGCGCATACCCATTAAAGTATTGATCAATACAATGCCATCTGCACCGGCTTCTTCAACGGCTTCGGCAATTTCTACAATATTTGTTACGTTTGGTGAAAGCTTCACATATACAGGTTTTGTAGCTGCATCCTTACAAATCTTTGTCACATGTGCTGCAAGCTCAGGTTTCGTTCCCAAACCAATACCACCATGTTTTACATTAGGACAAGAAATATTTAATTCATAAGCCTTGATTACTGGCTGATCATTTAATTTCTTGATAACCTCTACATAATCTTCTTCACATGCACCCGCCACATTGGCCATGATTTCTGTATCATACTGTGCAAGGAATGGAAGTTCGTTTTTGATAATTGAATCTACGCCCTTATTTTGTAGCCCAATCGCATTCAACATTCCCATTGGAGTTTCGGCAATTCTTGGTGTAGGATTTCCAAAACGCTCTTGTGGCGTAGCCGATTTAATGGCAATACCACCTAATACACTCAAATCATATAGTTCGGCATATTCTTTACCAAATCCAAAACATCCACTAGCTGGAATAATTGGATTTTTTAAATTTAATCCAGGTAGTTTTACTGAAATATCCATTATAAAGCCACCTTTCTCATTTCAAATACAGGACCATCTTTACATACACGTAATGAATGTCCTTCTACATCTTTCACAACACATCCCATACAAGCACCTAGACCACATGCCATACGAGCTTCTAATGAAATATAGCCTTCACTATATTGTTCGTTGATTGCCTTTAACATAGGTAAAGGTCCACAGCTAAGCACAAATGGACATGTCACATTGTTTTCTTTGATCGCATCCAATGCCGTCCCCTTTGTACCCAATGAACCATCCATGGTTGCGACATATACATCGCATCCTAAAGCCTTAAATTCATCCACATAGAATACGCTACCGGCATCATTTGCACCTAATACTACAGTTACACGTGCATCTTTACTTAAATATTGTTTGGCTGTTTCATATAGTGGTGGTACACCAACACCTCCACCAATCAACAAAACTTCTTCTTTATCTTCAATTGGAAACCCATTTCCTAAAGGACCAAAGATATCTAATTTTCCTTCAAGTTCAGTCATTTTTAAAGTACCTTCACCAAGCACCTTGTAGATAATGACTAAAACATCTTCCTTAATTTCACTAATCGATATGGGTCTTCGCAAATAGAAACCTGGAACTGTGATTTCAATGAATTGACCAGGCTTAGCTGTTTTAGCTAAGCCTGTTTTCAATTCCATCTTCCAAATATCATTTGCGATTTTGACATTCGATAGAATCTTCGCAAATTCCTGCATACTATTTCCCCATTTCATTCATAGAAACCATTGAGAAACTCAATGACTCTAAAACTTTCACCAATGCATTCGCTGTATCTAAACTTGTCATGCAAGAAATGTTATTTTCTGCAGATACACGACGAATCAAGAATCCATCGGCACTTGTGTTCTTCTTATTAGACATTGTGTTGATGACAAAGTTTACACGTCCATTACGAATAATGTCTAGAACGTTTTTACCATCTTCTGTTTCAATCTTGCTAGCACGGTGAACATACAATCCTTCTTTTTCAAATAGATCTGCCGTTCCCTTCGTCGCATAGATTCCATATCCGATATTTGCGAAACGTCTCGCTAATTCTAATGCTTCTTGTTTATTTTCATCATCAATTGTCATTAATACATTTCCATGTGTTGGAACACTCACACCACTGGCAACCAATGCTTTATATAATGCTTTTTCTAAGTTTACATCACTACCCAAAGCCTCACCTGTAGATTTCATTTCAGGTCCTAACACTGTATCTACACTACGTAATTTCGCAAATGAGAATACTGGTGCTTTGACAAA
>NZ_JACRWH010000085.1:0-4883 GCF_014306155.1 Holdemanella hominis
AAAGAAAGATGTCAGAGACATCTAAGAGCTAAATCAAATGGAGAGTTTGATCCTGGCTCAGGATGAACGCTGGCGGCATGCCTAATACATGCAAGTCGAACGAGAGGAAGGAAAGCTTGCTTTCCTAAATCTAGTGGCGAACGGGTGAGTAACACGTAGGTAACCTGCCCATGTGCCCGGGATAACTTCTGGAAACGGATGCTAAAACCGGATAGGTAGCAGACAAGCATTTGACTGCTATTAAAGTGGCTAAGGCCATGAACATGGATGGACCTGCGGTGCATTAGCTAGTTGGTGAGGTAACGGCCCACCAAGGCGACGATGCATAGCCGGCCTGAGAGGGCGGACGGCCACATTGGGACTGAGACACGGCCCAAACTCCTACGGGAGGCAGCAGTAGGGAATTTTCGTCAATGGGGGGAACCCTGAACGAGCAATGCCGCGTGAGTGAGGAAGGTCTTCGGATCGTAAAGCTCTGTTGTAAGAGAAAAACGGCACTCATAGGGAATGATGAGTGAGTGATGGTATCTTACCAGAAAGTCACGGCTAACTACGTGCCAGCAGCCGCGGTAATACGTAGGTGGCGAGCGTTATCCGGAATGATTGGGCGTAAAGGGTGCGTAGGTGGCAGATCAAGTCTGGAGTAAAAGGTATGGGCTCAACCCGTACTTGCTCTGGAAACTGATCAGCTAGAGAACAGAAGAGGACGGCGGAACTCCATGTGTAGCGGTAAAATGCGTAGATATATGGAAGAACACCGGTGGCGAAGGCGGCCGTCTGGTCTGGATTCTGACACTGAAGCACGAAAGCGTGGGGAGCAAATAGGATTAGATACCCTAGTAGTCCACGCCGTAAACGATGAGAACTAGGTGTTGGGGGAATAACTCAGTGCCGCAGTTAACGCAATAAGTTCTCCGCCTGGGGAGTATGCACGCAAGTGTGAAACTCAAAGGAATTGACGGGGGCCCGCACAAGCGGTGGAGTATGTGGTTTAATTCGAAGCAACGCGAAGAACCTTACCAGGCCTTGACATCCCTTGCAGAGGTATAGAGATATATCCGAGGTTATCAAGGAGACAGGTGGTGCATGGTTGTCGTCAGCTCGTGTCGTGAGATGTTGGGTTAAGTCCCGCAACGAGCGCAACCCTTGTGATATGTTACTAACATTGAGTTGAGGACTCATATCAGACTGCCGGTGATAAACCGGAGGAAGGTGGGGATGACGTCAAATCATCATGCCCCTTATGGCCTGGGCTACACACGTACTACAATGGCGTCTACAAAGAGCGGCAAGCCTGTGAAGGCAAGCGAATCTCATAAAGGACGTCTCAGTTCGGATTGAAGTCTGCAACCCGACTTCATGAAGCTGGAATCGCTAGTAATCGCGAATCAGCATGTCGCGGTGAATACGTTCTCGGGCCTTGTACACACCGCCCGTCAAACCATGGGAGTTGGTAATGCCCGAAGCCGGTGGCATAACCCTTCGGGGAGTGAGCCGTCGAAGGCAGGACCGATGACTGGGGTTAAGTCGTAACAAGGTATCCCTACGGGAACGTGGGGATGGATCACCTCCTTTCTAAGGAGAAAGAAGAAACGTGGAAATTGAAGGAAAAGGGAGTATGAGATCCTGTTTAGTTTTGAGAGGTCATAGACTTCTCAGAGGAATCGATCTTTGAAAACTGAGCAACTAAGAAGAAAAGACATAACAGAAAAGGTCTAAAACGTAAGTTGTAAGATAAACTGAGAAAACAGTAAAAAACAGTTCTTGAAAAAGAACATCTCGAAACACACGAGAACCACTGATTAAGTAAGGAAGGGCGTACGGCGAATGCCTTGCCACTCGAAACTGAAGAAGGACGCGCCAAACTGCGAAAAGCTCCGTGAAGCTGTAAGGAAGCGAAGAAGCGGAGGTGTCCGAATGGGGGAACCCGGCAGCAGACATGAGCTGTCATCTGCAGGTGAATACATGGCCTGCAAGAGAGGTACCCGGCGAACTGAAACATCTAAGTAGCCGGAGGAAAAGAAAACAACAGTGATTCCCTGAGTAGCGGCGAGCGAAAGGGGAGAAGCCCAAACCGGTCCAAGGACCGGGGTTGAAGGACCATGATATGGCAAGAGCGAGGATAGGAGAACGGGATCGAAAGCCCGGCCGAAGAAGGTGAAAGCCCTGTAACCGAAATCCGAGCGAAGCCTAATGGGATCCTGAGTACGGCGAGACACGAGAAATCTTGTCGGAAGCAGGCGGGACCATCCGCCAAGGCTAAATATAAACGAGTGAGCGATAGTGAACCAGTACCGTGAGGGAAAGGTGAAAAGAACCGCGGGAGCGGAGTGAAAGAGAACCTGAAACCGTATGCCTACAAGAAGTCAGAGCCCGTTAAGGGGTGATGGCGTGCCTTTTGTAGAATGAACCGGCGAGTTGCGACAGACTGCGAGGTTAAGGAGGAAAGACCGGAGCCGAAGCGAAAGCGAGTCTTAATAGGGCGAAAGTAGGATGTTGCAGACCCGAAACCGGGTGATCTAGCCATGAGCAGGTTGAAGTTGAGGTGAAACTCAATGGAGGACCGAACCGACTACCGTTGAAAAGTTAGCGGATGACTTGTGGCTAGGGGAGAAATTCCAATCGAACCCGGAGATAGCTGGTTCTCCCCGAAATAGCTTTAGGGCTAGCGTCGGAAAGAACCTTAGTGAAGGTAGAGCACTGAATGTGTGATGGCCCCATCCCGGGGTACTGAATACAATCAAACTGCGAATGTCATTAAGGATGTCCGGCAGTCAGACTGTGAGTGATAAGGTCCATGGTCAAGAGGGAAACAGCCCAGACCGCCAGTTAAGGTCCCAAAATACAGGCTAAGTGGAAAAGGATGTGGGGATGCCCAGACAACTAGGAGGTTGGCTCAGAAGCAGCCATCCTTTAAAGAGTGCGTAACAGCTCACTAGTCGAGTGACCCTGCGCCGAAAATGTACCGGGGCTAAGCCTGATACCGAAACTGCGGATTGTAGGAAACTATAGTGGTAGGGGAGCGTTGTATACGAGCAGAAGCCGTACCGTGAGGAGCGGTGGATTGTATAGAAGTGAGAATGCCGGTGTGAGTAGCGAGATGTAGGTGAGAATCCTACACACCGAAAGCCCAAGGATTCCAGGGGAAGGTTCGTCCGCCCTGGGTAAGTCGGGACCTAACGCGAGGCCGAAAGGCGTAGTGGATGGAAAGCAGGCGAAAGATTCCTGCACCCGTATATGGAGCGAAGGAGTGACGGAGACGGATAGTGTGACCCTCTTAATGGATTGAGGGCGAAGCGAAGCGGCTGGTTATCAGGCAAATCCGGTAACCAAAAGGCTAGAGCGTGACAGGTAAGCGAAATCTTAGGAAAGTAGCGAAGCACATGATGACGACTTCCAGGAAAAGCTTCTGGCAATGCATATGCGGCCCGTACCAAAACCGACACAGGTGGGCAGGGAGAGAATCCCGAGGTGAGCGAGAGAACTGTTGCCAAGGAACTCGGCAAAATGACTCCGTAAGTTAGCGAGAAGGAGTGCTTAAGCAATTAAGCCGCAGTGAAGAGGCCCAAGCGACTGTTTAACTAAAACACAGCTCTCTGCGAAGTCGCAAGACGAAGTATAGGGGGTGACACCTGCCCGGTGCTGGAAGGTTAAGAGGATCTGTTAAGAGCGATCTGAAGCAGTGATCCGAAGCCCCAGTGAACGGCGGCCGTAACTATAACGGTCCTAAGGTAGCGAAATTCCTTGTCAGGTAAGTTCTGACCCGCACGAAAGGTGTAACGATTTGGGCGCTGTCTCGGCAGCAGACTCGGTGAAATCTTAGTACCTGTGAAAATGCAGGTTACCCGCAACTAGACGGAAAGACCCCATGGAGCTTTACTGCAGCCTGATATTGAATTCTGGTCATACATGTACAGGATAGGTGGGAGACAAAGAGACGTGCACGCCAGTGTACGAGGAGTCGTCGTTGGGATACCACTCTTGTGTGACCGGGGTTCTAACCTGGTATCGAGAACAGGTACGGGGAGAGTGTCAGGTGGGCAGTTTGACTGGGGCGGTCGCCTCCCAAAGAGTAACGGAGGCGCCCAAAGGTACGCTCAGATTGGATGGAAACCAATCGTCGAGTGCAATTGCAGAAGCGTGCTTGACTGTGAGACAAACAAGTCGAACAGGGACGAAAGTCGGGAATAGTGATCCGGCGGTGCCGAATGGAAGGGCCGTCGCTCAACGGATAAAAGCTACCCTGGGGATAACAGGCTGATCTCGCCCAAGAGTTCACATCGACGGCGAGGTTTGGCACCTCGATGTCGGCTCATCGCATCCTGGAGCTGGATTCGGTTCCAAGGGTTGGGCTGTCCGCCCATTAAAGCGGTACGCGAGCTGGGTTCAGAACGTCGTGAGACAGTTCGGTCCCTATCTGTTGTGGGCGAAGGAGATCTGCGGAGAGCTGTCCTCAGTACGAGAGGACCGGGATGGACCTACCGCTGGTGCACCGGTTGTTCCGCCAGGGGCATAGCCGGGTAGCTAAGTAGGGAAAGGATAAGCGCTGAAAGCATCTAAGCACGAAGCCTACTCCAAGATGAGATCTCCCATTCGCAAGAAGTAAGACCCCTTAAAGACGATAAGGTAGATAGGCCAGGGATGGAAGTGCAGTGATGTACGGAGTTGACTGGTACTAATCGGTCGAGGACTTAATCAGGAATATGGAATTTCTTCAGAATAGTTGTTCGGTTTTGAGGGATCGAAAGAGAACTCAAGATCCGGTGGCGATAGCAAAGTGGACACACCTGAACTCATCCCGAACTCAGAAGTTAAGCACTTTCACGGCGACAATAGTTGGGCTTGCCCCTGCGAAGATAGCTAGCTGCCGGGTCCTTTTTTTT
>NZ_JACRWH010000086.1:0-4661 GCF_014306155.1 Holdemanella hominis
CTTTTCATAGTGACCTCCTATTGTGTTATGGCATCGACACCATAAGTGTTTTTAATCAATTCAATTATGAGTCGTAATCCACGTATTGACAATAGGAGGTCACTTCATATTATCTCATTTAAAGATTTTCCATTCGTAAATTGGATGAAAGTATACTCAAGCATCCATAAAGACTTAGAAGAATAATCATAAGTATCAAAAACAAGATACTCGTCTTTACTTTCTTTCTCGTGATATATGCATAAGCATTATGTATCAAAAAAAACAACTCCTTATCCAAAAACATTCTTTCATCATTTATGAAATGTTTATGAAATAAAGTCACGAATTTAAAAAAATATATTCTTGCATAAAGCCAAATAGAAAAACCACTGGATACAGTGGTTTTTCTGTATTTTTCTAATGTAAAGACACTAGTTTAATCCTTTGCGTTTGGTGAACTAGTGTCTTTTACATTTTTCTATAATCAATAATGTAATTTTTAGTAATTCAACTAAAGCCAATATACACATGGCAACATCAATGTACAGATAAATATACATAGAACACGTCCTCCTACAAAATCGGAATCTTTAAGAACTCAAGATATCATCCTTTTCATTCCAAGGGTAGCCATACTACATCCAGTCGCCAACCCCTATTATGAATCAATTTCAATTGTTTCTATTTCAGTGAATTAGACAAGATTAGTCTTGACTTTTATATATATCAATTGTTTAATAATCATACAGAAAGACTACTGGATACAGTGGATCCTCTGAATTATTTTATGTCGAAAGGCACTAGTTTAATCCTTTGGGGAAGGTGAACTAGTGTCTTTTACATTTTTCTATAATCAATAATGTAATTTTTAGTAATTCAACTAAAGCCAATATACTCATGGCAACATCAATGTACAGATAAATATACATAGAACACGTCCTCCTACAAAATCGGAATCTTTAAGAACTCAAGATATCATCCTTTTAATTCAGAGGGTTCACCATTACTACATCCAGTAGTCAATTCCTATTATAAAGACTCAATGTGAAAACATTATTAACTCCAAGCATTTTGTTGAGAATGATCCTATCTTGTCTAAATCGCCTTATTTTCATCAAATTAGATAGATTCGTCTTGACTTTTTCGAAGTACATTTTATAAAAAAACGAAAACCATTCACATTATGATATAATATATACAACTAAGGGAGAAATAAGAATGAATGAAACGAGTCGCAGAATTCTTGATCACTTTCAAGTTCGAAAAACAAAAAAACAAAAAGAGGAATTTCGTAAATATATAATTCATGAACTTAATCAATATGGGTATTGCCCTAGTATTCAACATAAAGGGATAAATAATAATATAATTATCGGTAATATAGAGAAAGCTAAGATATTTTGTACAGCTCACTATGATACACAGGCGGTCTTACCATTTCCCAATTTAATTGTGCCTAATAATTTGTTTGGTCTGATTTTATCACAATTAGCCATTATTATTTGTGTATTAATTCTTATATTCTTTATGAACATCGTTCTTATTCAATTGTTTGTTTGGATAGGTCTATTTAAGAATATTGAGCTTAATATTGCTTCTTCTATTTCATGGTTAATTATAATGATTTGGATGTTGCTTGGAAAAGCAAATAAACACACTGCAAATGATAATACAAGTGGTATCATTACAATCATTGAATCAGCCATCAAATTACCAGAAGATTTAAGAGATGAAGTATGTTTTGTGTTATTTGACAACGAAGAACTAGGTTTATTAGGCTCTTCTGCTTTTGCGAAAGAATATAAAGAATATCTAAAGAATAAACTTATCATTAATTTTGATTGTGTATCCGACGGCAATGATATATTTTTCTTTCCAACGAAACAAATTAAAAATGATCAATCAAAACATGAAAATATTATAAATGCATTTGCATCAACAGATTATATAAGAGTTCACATCAACAAAGGATTTGGATTCTATCCATCCGACAACTTTAGCTTTAAATATGCATATGGAGTTTGCAGCCTTAAGAAAGGTTTGTTCTATTATCTTGATCGAATACATACTTCTAGAGATATAATTTTCAATGAAGAAAATATCGAACTATTAAGCGATGGTGTATGCAAGCTTATCAAAACAACCCATACATCCAGATGATTATTACAACATAATCCATTCATTTGCATGAAATCAATTTAACAACTATAATACAAATACAGAAAGACGACTGGATACAGTGGTTCCTCTGAATTATTCTAATGTATAGACACTAGTAATCCATTGGAGAGGGTGAACTAGTGTCTTTTACATTTTTCTATAATAATCAATGCGATTTTTAACAATTCAACTAAAGCCATTAAACACAAAAGCAACATCAATGTACAGATAAATATACATAGAACACGTCCTTGTACAAAATCAGAATCTTTGAGAATTCAAGATGTTATCCTTTTTATTCCAAGGGTAGCCGTTACTACATCCGGTTACAATTTCTTTTGTTCCTATTTTATATAAAACGACTTATTTTAGATAAAGTTAGCCTTGACTTTTATATATATCAATTGTTTAATAATCATACAGAAAGACCACTGGATACAGTGGTTCCTCTGAATTATTTTAGTATAAAGACACTAGTAATCCATTGGAGAGGGTGAACTAGTGTCTTTTACATTTTTCTATAATAATCAATGCGATTTTTAGCAATTCAACTAAAGCCAAGATAGTCATGGCAACATCAATGTACAGATAAATATACATAAAACACGTCCTCCTACATAATCGGAATCATCGAGAACTCAAGAAATCATCCTTTTAATTCAGAGGGTTCACCGTTACTACATCCAGTAGCCAATTCTTATTATAAATGTCCAATGTGAAAACATTATTAACTCCAAGCATGTTGTTGCGAATAATCCTATCTTATCTAAATCGCATTATTTTCGTTGAATTAGATACGGTTTTAACATCTAAACTAACACAAAATCAATTATTTACACAACATAAGATAAATGAACCCTCAACTAAGAGGATCCTTCTTACTCAATACCTGTTTTAAAACTTCTTCCATTTTTTGAAAGTCAATTGGTTTCGTTATATAATCATTCATCTTTACATCAAATGCTTTTTTCTTTCTTCCTCAAACGCATTGGCAGACATAGCTATAATTGGAATATTGGCCTTTTCAGGTTGTGAAAGATGTCGAATGCAATCTGTTGCCTTATAGCCATCCATATTTGGCATTTGAATATCCATTAAAATCAAATCGTATGTATTGGCTGGTTGATGTTGCATTTCATTCACACAAAGAATTCCGTCTTCTACAGCTTTAACTTCAAAACCCATTTCACTAAGAATTATAGTTGTGATTTCAGCATTAAATTAATTATCTTCGGCCAATAAAATTTTTTTACCCTTAAAATCAATATCAAACTCATTGGAAGATTCAATATTTCTATTCGTATAATCTTTATACGCAATCTTATGTGGAATGGTAATCGTAAAAGTACTGCCCTTACCAAGTTCACTCTCTACTTCGATGCTGCCATTCATGAAGTCCACAAGGTTTTTGACAATAGCCATACCAAGTCCAGTACCTGGAATTTTAGATAGAGTCGTATTTCTTTCACGTGTAAATAATTCAAATAAGGACGGCAAGAATTCTTCACTCATTCCAATACCTGTATCCGATACTTTTATTTGAATTAAAGTATAGCCTTCTTTATCATAAGGAATTTCTCTTGTATCAATTGTTACCTTGCCACCAGCAGATGTATATTTGATCGCATTACTGATTAGATTGGACAGAATTTCCTGCATCTTTGTAGAATCGGTAATAATATGTTTGTGTTCGACATTCACAATTTTGTTTAATTCAATATTCTTTCTAGAAGCCTCTGCTGCAAATGCACCACAAACAAGTTGAGTAATATTCCCCACTACTTCATAATTTTCATCCAATTCCATCTTACCACTTTCAACACGAGCCATATCCAATACATTATTAATAATTGAAAGTAATAATTGACTCGATTGTTCAATCATTTCTTGATAATGAACGAGTTTAGGATTTGTTAATTCTTTCTTCATTAATTGTGAATATCCCAAAATCGCATTCATCGGTGTATGAATATCATGTGACATATTAAATAAGAATATGGACTTGGCCTCATTGGCCTTTTCAGCCTTGATTTTTTCTTGGCGTAAAGCCTCTTCCTGTTCTAACTCACGCTTCTTTTCTTCCGTAAAATCACGATTTGCAAGCAATACACTCACAACACGACCGTTCTCATCATATTTTTGGGGTACAATCATCGAAAGAATCCAAGTTCCATCTGTCCTTTCACACGAATGGAATAAGGAATTCTTTCCTTCAAGACGTTTTGCGATGGTCTGGGTAACCAATTTTAATTAGGGTCATTATTTTTGGGGTCTATTTTAGGGTCAATTTTAGGGGCGACTTTTGGGGTCTCCAAATTGGCTCTTTTTTCTTTCCTTTTTTTGACATGAACAACTATCTCTTTACCTGTTTTTCTATATTTGTTTATTGGTAATTGGTACTACGTCAAGAAAAAGGACTCATAAAATAGATAAATTTTAAATTCTAATGTTTTGAATAATAATTATTCTCATATTGATTTGGTGATTCATAACCGCAATGGCTATGGATTCGTATCGTG
>NZ_JACRWH010000087.1:0-4428 GCF_014306155.1 Holdemanella hominis
TGCATTTCATTTGAAACAAAAATGCCCTCAATATATTCATCATTTAGACCTATAAATCCCTGTATTTCTTGATTATCCTCATAGACATAGACAGTTGCCTGCAAGAGCAACTCCTTCACTAATTCAAAATTATTTTGCCAATATTGCGAAGAAATAAAAGAATGTGCTGTCACATTCGTATCTAACCATATATCTGTAACTTTATTTATATCTGCTTTTTGTAATTCTCTAATCATTTAAATGACCCTTTTACAAATTGCGATTTATATTTTTCTTCTTAAATAATACTATTGTACGAAGTAAACAAATCATATTTTTAGACTTAAATGACTAAGATACCCGCCCACTCTAAAATCACACAAAGAACAAACAAAATGACAATCAATAATACAGGTGAAAAGCCTTTTTTTAGTATCTTTGTACAACCAAAGAATACACATAAAGAAAGAACTCCAGGCAATACCATATCTAAATCGGATTGAATGTTTACTACATGAATTTGCACAAACCTCTGAACTAGTATACCAATCACAAACATTCCAAGCATACTTGCAGCGAGTGTTACATTCTTTAAGAATGTATCCGATAAGTCCGTAATCAACTTAGTACCTTTCTTATAACCAAGCTCTTGTGTGATCCAAAGAAAGCCAAAGCGAAGTACGTTCCATGCCACAAAGAAGAAAATAGGTCCTAGAATATTTTGTGATAAAGCTAATGATGCGCCAACAGCCGCAAGAATTGGACGCATTGTAAACCAGAATACTGGATCTCCTACACCTGCCAAAGGACCCATTAAGCCAATCTTTACATCTTGAATGGAAGTATCTGAAATATCAGCACCTTTTGCCTTTTCTTCTTCCATAGCCAAGACAATACCAACAATTGGTGCAGAAACATATGGATGTGTATTATAGAATTTTAAATGACGATCTACAGCCAAATCATAATCTTCTTTATTGGGATATAATTCTTTTAACGCCGGAAGCAAGCCATAGCACCAGCCACCATTTTGCATACGCTCAAAGTTCCATGAACCTTGTAAATATTGATGGTTTAAACAAACCTTTAATCTTGTACTCTTCTTCATATAAACCACCTACTCATAATCATTTAAGATGTCCCCTAATGGATCATCACTTGTTTTACTTGATTGTTCCTTGGCATTCAACAACGTATATAGCCAAACTAAACCACCACCAATAAAGCATAACGATAGTAAAGACAAGCTTGTCATGCATGCCAAACCAAATCCAATCATAAAGAATGGATATGTAAATTTAGAGCCTAATACATTCGCTACAATCGCAAAGCCAACCACACAAACGACACCAGAACCAATCAATAATCCTTTATAAATTGAAACAGGAATCATTTCCAAGATTGAACAAATCACAAATGAAGGGATCAATAATAATACAACCGTCGGAATCAAAACACGAATTCCTTGCACACAAATGCCAATCCATTGATAATAAGAAACTTTCTTTGTTTCATCCATTTTATGTACAAGTTGGATTGCTAAATTACGACATACCTTTGTCAAAGATAACCCCACTAAAGATAATGGAATCGCTAGGGCAATACTAAACGCAATCACATATCTAGCTTCAATTGCACTTTCAAGGCCATGAATCATCAATATAGATGAAATTACACTCGCTAAACATACATCGGGTGCAACTGCCGCACCAATATTGGCCCACCCTAAGGCAATCAATTGTAAAGATCCACCTAATAATAATCCTTCTGCTAAATGGTTTGTCACTAAACCAATTAAAGTACAGGCAACAATGGGTTGATGAAATTCAAACTCATCCAAGATGCCTTCAATGCCTGCGACAAATGCCACAAGTAAAACTAAAATAGTCTGCATACCTCTTCCTCATTTCTTTTTGATTTTCTTAAAATCCTTTGAATTTAAAAAATAATACAAGATAAATGCCCATACAAGAAGGAGTACCGCGCCTAATGATATAAACGTCTTATAATAGGGATACCCAAAAACAGCTCCTACGCTTAAAATCAAGCCAACAAAAACATAGGATACAAATTCCTGGATTACATCATAGATTTCTTGAAAACTGTATTGATTATGTGTAACTTCGTTTTCCTGTAGTCCATCATATATACCATGTGCAATATCTTTTAAAAATCTTTTCATATGTATAATATACCACAAGAAAAGGCTTTCCCATCAGGAAAAGCCAAGATTATTTATTATTCATCATTTTAAGTGCAATTCTAAGAATACAAATGCCCATTACCACAATCACAATTGAATTCAATAACCAAGTGTTGATTGTATTCGGTAGTTTATAAATAAAAACGGTACATGCGCAAAGTAGTAAAATAAAGCATTCTATAACGGAATTTTTAATCATAGTCATATCTGTACCTCCCTTACATTTTTAGTATAAAACGCCTTAAATAAAGTACAATATGACTACATACGATTGAACAGACATTTATCCAACACTTAATTCATCCTTAATCTATGTTAATTTTAATTTACATATGAACCAATTTCTCGTTTGCAGGTTCTTATAAAGAGGATTATTGTAAAAGTATCTAACCATAAATAAACGGAGTTGATTATGATCAACATACCCAAGATACTGGTGGCAAACGGGTCTGGGGCATTTTTAGTACTCTTCTTATTGTTATATCGAATTCCTATTGTACAAACAAATCAGTTTGATGAAAAAATATATAACTTTATGCTTATAGTTACCTTCATTGCCACGGTCAATGAAACGCTTAGTTTTATCATTGATGCCCAGGTTTTATCTTTCATATTTTACAATATATCTCAAATACAATTTCTTCAGCTAGCTCAGGCATCATTGGATATTATTGGTGTTTATTCGTAGAATATCATATTCATAGAAATTTTGCGCGCATCAAGAAGAAATCAAGAATCTTAGCCATTCCATTGATCATTGCCACAATCTTGATCTTTATCAATTTATTGGGAACGGGTATCATCTTTGATATTTCAAAGGAAAATGTATATACTCGTGGTCCCATGAATTTTATTTTATATATTTTCGTCTTCGTGTATTATATTGAAAGTATATATACTGTTCAAAAAGCTAAAGCCGATTCCATTTTAGTAGAATTCTTTCCCATTTACTACTTTATCATTCCTTGTATGATTGGTACCATGATTCAAGGTTTCTTTTTCAGAATTTCTATGGTCTGGCTTTGTGTCGCAATCGCATTTATCTTAGTTTACATTGAAATTCAAATATCTATATCCTTTATTGATGATTTATCCGGACTTTACAATCGAAAATACATGAATCATTATTTAAACAAACTTCAAAACAATAAAACGAAACATGTATATGGATTCATGATGGATATCAATGACTTTAAAGCCATCAATGATACATACGGACATTAAAAAGGTGATTATGCCCTCATACATTTTGGTAAAATTCTACAACATTCGATTGATAAAGATTCAGTTGCCATTCGTATGGGTGGAGATGAATTCGTGATCTTTGCGAAACTCAAATCGGATGAAGAAGCCTTGGCTTTAAAGAAACAAATCGAATACAATGTTCGACAATTTAATATAAAATCAAAAGAACCATTCCATTTCTCTTTCTCGCTTGGAATAGCTAAATTTAACGGTAAAATACCGATGCATTCTTATCAGCCATGGACGATTCTATGTATGAAACTAAGAATATGCATCGTTTAATGCAGTAATCAAGGCGAGTTCATCGCCTTTTTTATTTTGCACAAGAAAGACTTTTCCTACGAAAAAGTCACACGCCTAAATGACGTGCCAGGTTCGTTTCCAGTCGTCCGGTAACATTTCAATATCTACTCCATCTTTCTGAATCATTCGGTATCCCGATCCATTCAGTCTTTATCGATGGAGTTTTTATTGTATGCTTTTTATAAATACTTCAGAATTTCATCCATGATCTATGTACCTATCATCCAGTAAGATATCATAAACTTCTGGTTCTGATTATTTATCTTTATTTAATCCACAAATCCCATACCTCTTCGATTGATCACATAGGCTGCACAATAATGTACACTCAATCCTTTGATCTTGGTATACTTTTCTTTTCCAATCTTACTTGTATTCTTTGGATCTACTTTAATTACATCCACTTCATTCATCAAACATTTTCTTTCTAATTTTTCTAATATCTTTTTATACGCAAAACTCGATAATGTTTTATTTTCTTTCTTTGGTCGATAGAGCATCCTAGTTTTCAACTGCTTGAAATTCAAGTCTTCAACTACAAGACTCTTCTTCTTGGATTTACAATATTCCATGATTTCAATGGCCAGCTGATACAGTTCTTCATTTCGTTTGTTTTTAGTATTCTCTTTATGGATTGGATACTTCTTGATTAGAACGATGTTTCCATCCATATTGGTTTCACATAGTGCTATATGGTC
>NZ_JACRWH010000088.1:0-4147 GCF_014306155.1 Holdemanella hominis
CAGACTCTAATAAAAGCACATTGAAAAGTGTACTTCCAAAAAGATGTTTTCTTTTCCGTGTAAAATCCTTATTTGAATCAACAACGAATAGTGAAGGAGAATTATTCATGGTTTTGATGTCCTTCCGTATAAACAATTGGCCTATTATCAGAAATGATAATAGGCCACACATTTCTACCTGTATGTCAACAAAAAAATTCAAATTTTCCAAAAAAAAGAGGAGCACATTTTTTTATGTTCCCCTCAAAGCCGTCATTTCTTAACTTAATGACATTGGGATTCACCGTGTTCCTGTTGTTGAAAAAGGAAAACTTGTTGGATTGATTACAGAAGGTATGATTTCTAATTCGGGTACAACGAATGCGACGAGCTTAAGCATATATGAATTAAATTATTTATTGTCAAAAACGACTGTAAGCACAGTGATGGTAAAAAAAGTCATTTCTGTCGATGAAAATGAATTGGTGGAATATACAACACAGAAAATGTTGAAAAACAACATTGGATGTTTGCCGGTCACAAATGCTTCTGGCGAAGTTACAGGTATTGTAACGCAGAATGATGTGTTTAAATGTTTCTTGAATGTTCTTGGATGGGATGAAGTGGGTTCAAGAATTACGGTTGCCGTAAAAGATGAAATTGGTGCGATTGGTAAGCTGTCGGAAATTATTGCTGAAAATAAAGTGAATATCAATCATATTGGTGTGTATTCTTTTGAGGATGGAATTGCCAATCTGGTTATTCGTTGTGATACTATTGAACCAGATGATTTACAAGCAGATTTAGAGCGTAAAGGCTATAAAGTATTAGAGTGCTTCGTTCGTGATAAATAGAAAAAAAGGTCTAATTCATATGAATTAGGCCTTTATGCTTTTTCAGGTACAACAACGGCTAATCCGCCTAGTGCACTTTCTTTTAGTTCAATTGGAAGTTTCTTTCCTGTTAGATTCATGGTTTGTACAACCATATCAAAACTAACACGATTCTTTTTTACGTTACGCAAATATTTGGCAAGTCTTGCAGCATCCACGCTTCTTTGTGCAGCTATTGCATTTCTTTCAATACAAGGAATCATTACGTATCCGCCAACTGGATCGCATGTAAGTCCTAGATGGTGTTCTAATCCAATTTCAGCAGCACATTCAATTTGTTCGTTGTTTTGAAGTTGACAATAAGCGACAAAAGCAGCGCCCATGGAGCAGGCAGCACCAACTTCTGCTTGACATCCAGCTTTGGCACCTGAGATGGTTGCGTTTGTCTGAATTAGATTTCCAATCAATCCAGCGACTTTAAGTCCTTGGATAATTGTTTTTTTAGGATATTTTTGATCGTGATAGAAATGATATACAAGACTTGGTAAAACGCCACAGCTACCCATGGTCGGAGCTGTTACGACAATACCTCCACTGGCATTTTGTTCGTTGGCTGCATAGGCATAGCTACTTAGTAATAAACTGTTTTTATCTTGAATATCACTACAACTTTGTGCGGATTGGTGTAATGCATGGGCTACTCGATCAATTTTTAAGCTTCCAGGTAAAACACCAGTCTTCTTTAACCCGGTATTAACTGTTTTTAACATTTGTTTGAAGATTTGATTCATGTAAGAGTCAAAATCAGAATCTTCTACTTCATCGATATATTGGTCTAAACGTAAATGACGTTCATTACAATAGACTTGAATATCATCCATCTTTGTGTGTGGATAAATTTCTGGGTCTACATTTCCTTTTTTACCATCGATTTCGATTTTACCGCCACCAATTGATACGAATGTATGTTTTGCAATTTTTGTATCCTTGTCAAATACTTCAATGATCATTGTGTTTGGGTGTTCAACAGGGGTTTTCATATCAAAAATGATCTCGCATTTACTAGTGCCTAACGTTTTTAATATGATTTTGTCTGTAAGGTGCCCTTTTCCTGTAAGTGCTAAAGAACCAAATAATGTAATTTTGAAGTTTGTAGCTTCTGGATACTGTTCATTGATATATTTAGAAGCCATCATTGGACCAAATGTGTGTGAACTGCTTGGACCTGGTCCGATTTTATAAATTGTCTTAATACTTTGCATGTTATTTTCCTTTCAGAATCTTAATATATTATATTGTATTTTTTTAAAAAGGGATATTAAAAAATTATATATTTATTAATAATTATTAAGATTTGTTTGTGTTAAAATATAGAGTGCTAGTAGTAGCGTGATAAGGGGATATGTTGATATGAAAGAAAAAGGAAATCGTATAAAGGGAATGGACGGATTGCGTGGTATTGCGATTATTGGAATTACGCTATTTCATATGTTTCCTAACGTGTTTAAAGGTGGGTATCTAGGGGTTGTTTTATTTTTTGTTTTAACTGGTTTTTTAATGGTTATCACAAATAAGAAAAAAATGGAGAACAGGGAGTTTTCTGCTATCAAATTTTATATATCAAGAATAAAAAGATTGTATCCACCATTGTTGGTAATGGTTTTTACAACTTTAGGTGTTTATTTCTTTTTGGCTAATGATAGTTTGCGTGGAATGAAGATGCAAGTATTAAGTATATTTGCGGGTTTTAATAACTTTTGGCAGATTTCACAAAGTTTGGATTACTTTACTAGAATTGCGAATACTTCACCATTTTCTCACTTATGGTTCTTGTCTATTGAAATGCAGTTTTATTTGATTTTTCCACTTTTATTATTTGGATTATATAAGTTGGAAGAAAAAAAAGGAAATTCGAATACAATCAAGATAATGCTTGGAGTCACTGTTGCTTTTGCGTTAATAATGCCAATACTTTATTTATGTAAAGTGAATGTCACAAGATTGTATTATGGAACGGATACTCGAATTTATGCATTGTTTGCGGGTATGCTTTTGGGTTGGATATATACAAAGGAAGAAGAAACGAAAAAGAATTTTTGCATTTCACTTTCATTGATAGTTATATTAGTGGCTTCTTACTTTATTTTTGATGGTAAAATGCCAATTGTATATTTATTGGTGTTAACACTAACGACAATTTTGTCTATGTTCTTAATTGAGAAAACGGCAAATAGCTCAGTTTCGTTGGATGTGCCTATATTAGATTGGATTGGTAAACATAGTTATGAAATTTATTTGTGGCAATATCCAGTCATTTATTTGTTTCAATATAAGGATTGGAATAAACATTTCATCATATATTTAGTTGAATTTGTAATTTTGATTGCACTTGTTGTATGGACAAATTATTTCTTAAAGGTGTTTAAATATAAACAAATCAAACCAAAATTTCAAAAAGCCGTGTTGGCTTGTGGAATCGTTGGGTTTGTATTTCAGGCCACAGGTGTTATTGCTTTAGCAACTTCAAAAGAAGTGGATTCTAGTGCGTTGCAAAAACGTATTGCTGAAAATGAAGAAGCTATCAAGAATAAGAAAAAGAATGCAAAATCAGATGGCAAAATGGAAAAGGCTAAAAATGTAGATTATAGTCCTAGTGGAAATTCACAGAAAGTATCGGATAAAGGTTTATTCTGTTTGGGAGATTCCGTTATGTTGTCAGCATATACAAATATACAAGCTGTTTATCCAGATGCAACTGTCGATGCAGCTGTTTCAAGACAAATGTCACAAGCACCAGATGTTTTGCGTTGGTACGAGTCAAAAGGGGCTGTGCATAATACAGTTGTGATGTCACTAGGAACAAATGGGGTATTGGATGAGAGTACGGTTGAACAAACATTAGAAATGATTGGTTCAGATAAATCTATTTTCTGGGTCAATGTATATGCACCTGGGGTTGAATGGGAAGCTAGCAATAATCAATATCTGAAGGAATTGGCTAAAAAGCATTCAAATATTACATTGATTGATTGGAATTCTTATATTTCTCAGCATACAGATTTATTAGAAGAGGATGGAATACATCCGATGGAATCAGGTGCTGATGCATATGCTCATTTAATTCAAGAAAAAATTAATGAGGTTATGCAAAAACAAAAAGAGATTGAAGAAAAACCGAATAAATAAAAAGACTGCAGAGGAATTAATCTTCTGCAGTCAGATTGTTGACAAAAGCCTATACCTTTTCGTAAGGGCATAGGCTTTTTATTGTATATAGGCAATTTTCGAAATGAAATTGTCTTTTTTTGTATATTTTGAAGGATATATAGAAGATT
>NZ_JACRWH010000089.1:0-4128 GCF_014306155.1 Holdemanella hominis
CACGATACGAATCCATAGCCATTGCGGTTATGAATCACCAAATCAATATGAGAATAATTATTATTCAAAACATTAGAATTTAAAATTTATCTATTTTATGAGTCCTTTTTCTTGACGTAGTACCAGTTTGCTTTATTAATTCTATTGAAGAAGAATTCACAGTTGAGTTTCTACTATTAGTTATTCCGCTATCTGAAAACGGTGCAATTGAAACGGTGTTATTAGATTCTATTGCTCAAAAAGATGCGTATGATAAAACAATTATTGACAAGAGTAAATCATTTGTAGATGAAATAGATCCAAAAGTTCTATATATGAAAAGGCGTAGAGATAAACTAAAAGCATGGTTTAATATTTATTTCTCAATTCGTGTACCTGAAGACTTCTATAGAGAAAGACAACACATTTTCAATAGTTTTCCCTGGGAAGAGAATGCATATATAAATACAATATTTTCTAAATTGAGTGAATTGTAGTAAGTATAATGTTAAAAGGGCACCCATACGTTTATGTATGAGTGCTTTTTACCATAATCAATATGGCTATCCCAATGAGTGTAGTATAACAATGATGAGTTGTTGACAAGAGGTTATTGCAGTAAAACTATTGTAAGCGTCAAATTTAAAGGTGGTACAAATAAACTGCTGACGAATATATAATAAAAATGGAGAATTTTAAAAAAAGATTGTAGAGTTACTGTTCTACAATCTTATCTAAACTATGAATGAATTCTACAACCATCTTACGCTTAATATCATCGATTTTAACGAGTTTATTTAACGCTTCAATTTCGTCTTCATTATCCAGACAAACGATTTCTCGTCTTAGTCTATCGATTTCGTCTTCTAAACGATTCTGTTCTTTAATATATTGTTCATGAACAGCTTTGATTTGATTGTATAATTGATTATCCATGTTTACACCGCTTTCTTTAATCATCATATAGTAAAGTAGAGAATAAAACAACTAATTTTTCAAAATGATTTGAGTTTTTACTTTTTCTTTGATAAACTAAATTCAAAGCGATGACAAGAAGGAGTAGTTTATGCCAATTCTATAGAGAGCAAGCGTTTGGTGAAAGCTTGTGTGTTGGATAAGTGAAGGTAGTCTTTGAGTTGAATTTATGAATTAAGAGTAGTAAATTTCGTGACACAGCGTTAATGTGAATGAGAATAAAATTAGGTGGTACCACGTCAAGCACGTCCTATGGGGATGTGCTTTTTTATATGTACGGAAAGGATGATTGTGGATGACGTTGGAAGCAAAGTATAATCATTTAGCAGTAGAAAATGATAAATACCAAAATTGGATTGAAAAAGGATATTTCACAGCGGGCGACTTGTCTAAACGCCCATATTGTATTGTGATCCCTCCACCAAACGTAACAGGAAAGTTACACTTAGGACATGCATGGGATACAACATTACAAGATATTTTATGTCGTTATAAAAGATTAAAAGGCTATGATGTATGTTGGGTAGCCGGAATGGACCATGCGGGTATTGCAACACAGGCAAAGGTAGATGCTCGTTTAAAATCAGAAGGAATTTCTCGCTATGACATTGGTCGTGAAAAATTCTTAGAAAGAGCTTGGGAATGGAAAGAAGAATATGCTTCGACTATTCGTAGCCAATGGGCTAAGTTAGGATTATCTTTAGACTATAGTCGTGAACGCTTTACATTAGACGAAGGATTATCTCAAGCCGTTCGTAAAGTCTTTGTAGATTTATACAATGATGGATTAATCTATCAAGGTGAAAGAATTATCAACTGGGACCCAGAAGCTAAAACTGCATTGTCAAACATCGAAGTTGAACACAAAGAAATCATGGGACACATGTACTACTTCAAGTATAAAGTGGTTGAAACAGGACAAGAATTAGTGATTGCGACAACACGTCCAGAAACTATGTTTGCCGACCAAGCTATCTTTGTACACCCAGATGACGAAAGATATAAAGACATCGTTGGAATGCACGCCATTAACCCTGCCAACGGAGACAAACTTCCAATCATGGCCGATGATTATATTGACATGAGTTTTGGTACAGCTGTTATGAAATGTACACCGGCCCATGACCCTAATGACTTTGCATTAGCTAAAAAATACAACCTACCAATGCCAATCTGTATGAATCCAGATGGAACAATGAATGATATGTGTGGTAAATATGCAGGTATGGATCGCTTTGAATGTCGTGAAGCCTTAGTTAACGACTTTAAAGAAGCGGGTGTTGTAGATCACATTGAAGAACACTTACACCAAGTAGGACACTCCGAAAGAACAGGCGTAATTGTAGAACCATACTTAAGTAAACAATGGTTTGTGAAGATGAAACCATTGGCTGAAGAAGTATTAAAGAACCAAGAAATCGAAGATCAAAGAATTAACTTCGTACCACCACGTTTCAATAAAACATTTGAACAATGGCTAGAAAACATTGAAGATTGGTGTATTTCTCGTCAGTTATGGTGGGGACACAGAATTCCAGCATGGACAAACAAAGAAACAGGTGAAATCTATGTAGGAATGGAAGATCCAAAAGACATTGAAAATTGGACACAAGATGAAGATGTATTAGATACATGGTTCTCAAGTGCATTATGGCCATTCTCAACACTTGGCTGGCCAGAAAATACAGCCGATCTAGAAAGATATTTCCCAAATGATGTATTAGTAACTGGATATGACATTATTTTCTTCTGGGTAGCACGTATGGCTTTCCAAACACGCTACTGCATGAAGAACCGTCCGTTCAAAGACGTATTGATCCACGGACTTGTACGTGATACACAAGGACGCAAGATGTCTAAATCATTAGGAAATGGTATTGATCCAATGGATGTTATTCAAGAAAAAGGTGCTGACGCACTACGCTTCTTCTTAACAACAAACTCAACACCAGGACAAGATCTACGTTTTGATGAAACGAAGATGGACGCAAGCTGGAACTTCATTAACAAGATCTGGAACGCAGCTCGTTATGTTCAAATGCAAATTGGTGATACAAAACCAGAACTAGACATGTCAAAAGCAAATAGCGTAGACAAATGGATTCTAGCACGCTTTAACGAAGTATTAGACCACGTTTCAACAAATATGGACAAATACGAATTAGCCATCGTAGGAAACGAACTATATAGCTTCGTATGGGACGACTTCTGCAGCTGGTATATTGAACTATCAAAAGCCACACTATACTCAGAAGACGAAAGCCTAGTAGCTAATACGAAAGCTGTACTATACACAGTCATGATGGGAATTCTAAAAGTATTATCACCATTCATGCCATTTGTGACAGAAGAAATCTATTTGAACTTGCCACACGAAAAAGCCAGCTTAAACGTAGAAACATGGCCAGAAAAAGTTGAATTCGAATACACAGATAAAGAAAAAGATGAAATGGCGTTAGTAATCAGTGCTATTCAAACTGTACGTGAAATCAAAGTCGAATACGCAATGAAACCAAGTGAAGACTTAACAATCTCACTACACAACGACAATGGCTATGTAGCACTAAATACAGAATCAACTGCCATCCTAGCACGCATGGCACACGCCACAGTCAAAGAAGACCTAAATACAGAAGACGTACTTTCTCGTACAATCGAAAAAGCTGTATTAACAGTCGCAATGGATGCACTAATTGACTTAGAAGAAGAAAAAGGAAAACTAGAAAAAGAAATTGCACGCCTAGAAAACGAAATCAAACGTTGTTCAGGTATGTTGAAAAATCCTGGATTCGTCAATAAAGCACCAGAAGCTAAAGTCAATGCAGAAAAAGAAAAACTAGCATCTTACACAGAAAAGCTAGAAATGACGAAAGCACAATTAGATAACATCCTTAAGAAATTAGGATAGTATAAATCAAATGCCTAGAGACAAGCTCTAGGCGTTTTTTCTTGTAAGCGTCAAATAGGCCCATATTAAAATAACGATCTCTTTGTGAAATAATAGAACCACAAGGAGGTCGTATTTTTATGCCAGGCACTTCAAAAGTGGAATGGATTGATGTTAGCATATAAATAGGACTAGTCAAAAAGAGAAAATTTACACCAGTGGTACAATAGAAAGAGGATGATTCAAAGACAAAGGAAGGCAAAAGAAAATGGCAAATAAAAAGAAAC
>NZ_JACRWH010000090.1:0-4049 GCF_014306155.1 Holdemanella hominis
ACATCTTTCTTTCATTTGTTTGTTTGTTTCGAAATTGACGTTTTAGTTTGTATTTTTATTTCCTGTTCAGTTTTCAAAGATCATCTGCACCTCAGCAGTGCTCATCTATATTACCAAATCATTTCCATCTTGTAAACCCCTTTTTTTAAATTTTTAAAAAAATAAAAAAGGACACTTTTCCAAGCATCCCTAAATTTTATTGAGCATCCTCAATTGCACTGATTTTTGCAACTCTTCCCTTATGTCTTTCACCCTCACTAAATGGAGTGTTCAAGAAAGTATGAACAATATCTTTACAAGTTTCAATACCTGTCGTTCTTTGTCCCATACTCAACATATTCGCATCATTGTGTTCACGAGTCAAACGAGCCATAGTTACATCTGTACATAATGCACAACGGATTCCTTTTACTTTATTTGCAGCAATCGAAATTCCAATTCCAGTGCCACACATAACAATACCCTTGTCCACTTCTTCATTCACAACTAAATCCGCACACGCTTTTGCCATATCCGGATAATCAACACTGTTTGTACTATGACAACCACAATCCACAACTTCATGTCCTTCATCAATCAACATTTGTTTAATTTCTTCCTTATATGTGTATGCTCCATGATCACATGCCATACCAATTTTCATTCTTTAATCCTCCTCAACATCTACAAACATTTTACAACTTTTCCATCTTTGCGTAAATACATCTAACTTTTCGCATCAAAAGATTTTCTACAAGAAGGACAACGAACTTCAATTTTCCCCTTATTTCTAGGAACACGAATAATTTGCGCACATTCAGGACAAACTAAATACTTATTTTGTTTATCCTTTAAAGACTTGTTAAATGCTTGAAAACGATGAACTATTTTGGCCTGAATCCGAATAAACTTTTGATTTTCAATTGATCTTGCCACATAGTTTTTCGATAATGCACGTGCTAAATAAATAATAATACTAATATAGAACAATATATTTATGACAATATTTCTTCTAAAAAATAAACTTAATACTAATAAAATAAGTTCTACATAAAATATGAACTGATTTAATTTATCCGTACCATATCTACCTTGCATAAAACGATATAATTTTTCTCTCATTCTCATCACCGAGTTCTATAATAACATACAATATATGAACTCGCTATGTGAATTTTCCTATCATTTGTATACTTGTTTTTGTTGCTTACAAATTTTTTCATATTTTTATGAAACATTTTCAATTTTTGTGTTATAATCATCACGTATTAATAAGGGAGGACTTAAAATGAAAGACCTAGAGCAATTATACGAAACAGTAAAAAAACGAAATCCCAATGACAAAGAATTTCTTCAAGCCGTTGAAGAAGTATTCGAATCATTGAATATTATCGCAGATGTACATCCGGAAGAATTAGACGATGATGTATTAGAAAGATTTGTAGAACCTGAAAGACAAATCATTTTCCGTGTCCCTTGGGTTGATGACAATGGCAAAACTCAAGTAAACCGTGGTTACCGTGTTGAATTTAACTCAGCCATCGGACCATATAAAGGAGGTTTACGATTCCACCCATCTGTAAACATTAGTATCATCAAATTCTTAGGATTTGAACAAGTATTAAAAAATTCATTGACTACACTTCCTATGGGAGGTGGAAAAGGTGGATCTGATTTCGATCCAAAAGGAAAAAGTGATCGCGAAGTTATGCGTTTCTGCCAAAGCTTCATGAGCGAATTATACCGTCACATCGGACCAAACACAGATGTTCCTGCTGGAGACATTGGTGTTGGGGGCCGTGAAGTCGGATATTTATTTGGACAATATAAACGTTTGAAAAATGAATACAGCGGCGTATTGACAGGTAAAGGATTAACATTCGGTGGATCCTTGATTCGTACCGAAGCTACTGGATATGGTTTATGTTACTTTACACAAGCTTTATTAAAAGATAACGGAACTAGCTTTGAAGGAAAAACAGTCACGATTTCCGGAAGTGGTAACGTAGCTATCTATGCTTGTGAAAAAGCAACACAACTTGGAGCAAAGGTTGTAACTATGTCCGATTCAAACGGATTCATTTACGATCCAGAGGGAATTGATTTAGATTTAGTTAAAGACATCAAAGAAATTCGTCGTGGACGCATTAAAGAATATGTTGAAAAAAGACCAGGTGCAACATACACACCAAATGCTCGTCCATGGACTGTTGCATGCGATATCGCACTTCCATGCGCCACTCAGAACGAACTTGATTTAGAAGATGCAAAAGCATTAGTAGCTAATAAAGTTTTCGCTGTATGCGAAGGGGCTAACATGCCAACAACACCAGAAGCTATCCACTATCTTATGAAAAACGGTGTATTCTATGCTCCAGGTAAAGCAAGCAATGCCGGAGGTGTTGCTTGTTCAGGTCTTGAAATGTCACAAAATGCTCAACACTTATCTTGGACAGCAGAAGAAGTTGATCAAAAGCTTGAAAACATTATGGTAAATATTTTCGAAACTTGCCGTGATACTGCTTCAGAATATGGTCATGAAAAAGAATATGTAGTTGGAGCTAACATTGCTGGATTCTTAAAAGTTGCAAAAGCAATGAAAGCACAAGGTACTGTTTAATAACATAAAAGCCGATTTCGGCTTTTATTTTTTATCATTTTGCATTATTATCTTAAAAGTAAAAAGGTTGTGATTATTCTATGAAACGAGCAAAACAAACATCTGAATCCATTGAACTCGGTATTCTTTTGGCATTATCCGGTGGATTTATGGATGCCTATTCCTATTTAGCAAGAGGACAAGTCTTCGCAAATGCCCAAACTGGAAATATGCTCCTCTTTGGTGTCAATTTAGCAAGTGGACAATTCCAGCATGCTCTACATTATTTATGTCCTGTACTTGCTTTTGGTCTAGGTATTTTCTTAGCGGAATTTGTACATTTTCAAAAAATTCAAAAAGTACACTGGCGACAAGTTACTCTCTTGATTGAAATCATTATATTATTTGGCATTGGGTATATTTCATTCGAACAAAACCTTCTCGCAAATTCTTTAACTTCTTTTGCGTGTGGCTTACAAGTACAAGCCTTTCGTAAAATACATGGTAAAGGTTACGCAACAACGATGTGTATTGGAAATTTAAGAACAGGGACACACGAAATGTGTAATTATTTATGCACAAAAAAAGTCCAACATCTACAAAGTGGACTTCTCTACTACTTAATTATTTTAACATTTATAATCGGTGCTATTCTAGGAAACTTTTGTATTCGGATTTTTTCAGCAAAAGCTATCTGGATAAGCGTTTCACTATTAATACTCGCCTTTATTTTAATGTTTGTTGACCGTGAAAAAGATGAGGCTTTTCAATAAGTTTTAATTCTGTATCACAATCCATTCTCGTCACCGAACAATTTGGCACTAAAGCTGCTGTATTCGGTTTTTCATCCACAAAACCGGGACACAATACGTTCACAATATGTTTGATGGCAGAACCATGACAAACTACTAAAACATTCGCATTCGGATATTCGGATGCGATTTTTTTTAATTCCTTCGTTACTCTTTCTATAACATCACTATGATTTTCACCACCACAAAAACGATAACCATCTGGAAAACGTACTCCATCTTTAAATATATCCACTGATTTTTCAGCCTCAAAATCACCAAAACTCTGCTCCTTTAAACTTTTAGAAGGAATAATCTTTACATTTCTACCCTCTAAAATAGAGTTTGCCGTATCTATAGCTCTTTCACTCGTTGAACAAAAACATACATTAAATGGAACATTCTTCAATTCTTTACCCAATTGTTTTGCCTGAGAAACACCCAAATCCGTCAACGGTGAATCACACCATCCTTGAATACGGCCTTTACGATTAAATACCGTTTCTCCATGTCTAATAATATAAAAATGTGTCATATATATACCTGGTATATTGTAATTGACCATCTAGCTGGTCATTTACAACATACATCTCCTTTCTTTCAACCTTTAATAACCGTAGTTGAAGACGGTTTTGTTAATTTGTAAAATTGAATATGTGAATGTGGATTTGTATATTTAT
>NZ_JACRWH010000091.1:0-4046 GCF_014306155.1 Holdemanella hominis
ACAAGCGATGTTGCTGCAAACGATTTTAATAGAACGGTTAAAAATATTTAAAATCTTATCTGGAATCATAGGTGAAAATCCTCCTCTATAATTCCTTCGGATTATGTTTAAAATTTCGGCTTTTGGCTTGTCAAGTGTTTTTTACACTTCTTGCACAAAAAAAAGAGCCCTACCCATTTATAGGTAAGACTCATAAATTTAAGAATTTGCTTAACTTAATGACATTGACACTACCCTTTTGCCTTTCTTACCCCATAAGAAATCTCTGCACTCTTTATAAAATCACTTAATGCAATATCTCTTATATATACATCCCTTAAATTATTATGTGCTGCAATATTCTTATAACGGACATATCGATTGTCTGGATCTGTAGTTGTGAATACTAGAAACTTCTTATTGATTATTTCTAACGGACGCAAATTATGCGCTGTGAAAATCAATTGCCCCTTTGCTTGTTCACTCATCAACTTTACGATTTCACCAAACAAATATTCATGTATACCACAATCCAAATCATCAATCGCAACCACAACTGAATCTGCATTAAAAACTTCAATCAAAGGTTGTAGTATCGATACAATTCTCTTTACACCATCCGACTCATACTTAAATGGCATTTTATTTGAAACCAATTCCACACGATATCCAACAGAACTATCCCTCATCAATTCTTTTTCAAGCACTTGTACATCCAGTGTAAGATCAGGCACCAAATAAGGAAGAACTCGATTCATACTTTCAATTCGTTTCTTATAAACATCCAAAGCACTTTTAGAAAGAACCATTGAATCATCTATACAACACTTTGATTTCACGACAAACAATTCATAATTCGCAAAATTAACCAAACTCTCTAAAATATACACATGACGCAAAAACTCTTCGTCTTTACATTCATCACTTCTATTTCGAACTACTTCCAAAAACTCACTTGAAAAAATAAATGATCGAAATTCCTTACGAGCCATCTTTTTAATCACCATAACATCCAATTCATTCACTTTTGAAGGTCCAATCAAAGACTTATATTTAGATACAGGACTAAAAATAGGTGAATTTGAAGTATCTATCAATTTAGACTTTGCAACTCTTGTTTCACCATCCGTATACGCATAAGAAAGAATCTCATCATAAATACAAGATCTATTGAATTTAAACGAATATTCAATCTCACTATGCCTTCCATTCTCATCAATAGTAAACTGCACTACAATTCTAGAATAGTCTGCATCTACATGAATCATATTTGAAAAATCCGATGAAATTTTTTGACCACATAAAATGGTCTTAATTAAATCCAACACATCGATCAAAGCTGTTTTACCAGAACCATTCTGTCCATACAAACCCAATATAGAATTCTTAAAATCTAATTCGGCTCTTTTAATATTCTTAAAATTATATATCTCAATCCTACTTAATCTTTTCATGATTTAATAATATTACATTTTCCATACATTTTGTACTTAATTTCAATTATTTTAAACCATTTATGCAACAAAAAAGAGTAGGCGCGCATTCCAACTCTTAATGTATCCTCTATTAAGGCGCGATTTAAGAGAATAAATTATACTCAATACATCATCTTTCATTTGTAAAATCCGCATCTTTCACTTTTTTCATAGGCATCAAATACATAAGCAAATCTTTATCCTCGTTTTTCTTAAAATAAACAAATCCCATTTTCTGATAAAATTATTTTAACTTCGGCTCATCTTTGCAATCTATGTGAATTACTGGACTAGGACTTAACATATTCTTTTCTTTAATACGCTCGAAAGCTAGTTCAATAAGTAAATCCCCACTAATCAATTTATCATTACCATTTGTATAATTCTTTGATAATTGTCCAATTAACTGTGTATTATTCGTTTTTCCAAATGCATAGGTCGTTCCAAAAAAACTCTTTTTTTGTTTTCTAGTAAGTTTAGAATCAATACATTTCAAAGAACAGTTACGTACTTCATTTACTGAATCCAAACATTTTTTTGAATTCTTCAACATCTTTTAGATCATGATGATCATTTGTTATTTGAATTTTGATTTTTTTTGTATCCGACATAATACGACAGAATCGATCTATATCAGAACCTTTAATTTTATATGTATCTGTAAAACTCTTGATTGCCATACAACATACCCTACCTTTCAAAAATAAATGACGCTTTCCCAGGCCACTACGGCGTGTGAGACGCATCTTTTACCCACTTCAGACGTTCCTATATCTATAATACACAAAGTTTGACCAACAAAAAAGAGTAGGCGCGTATTCCTACTCTTTATGCATCCTCTATTAAGTCGCGATTTAAGAGAATAAATTGACGGATTATTTCTCACAGAAATATTATAGAGAGAAATAGTTCTATGTGCGAAAACGCTTTCACAAAACCAATAGTATTATATATCAATTTTGTTCATCATGTTTGCACAAATTAGTAATCCGTTTACATTTTTTGTTGAGAATCATAAATAATCAAAGCCATGAAGACTAAATCCTCATCTTGTTCATTCAAAATACTATGACCCTTACCACTCGGTGTAAAATAATGCTCCCCGGGCTTTAAATATAAAGTTCGCTCATGATTATCATCCAATGTTGCCACTCCAGAAAGAACGAAATAATCTTCGCCATCTCCATTATGCACATGATAACCAACACTACAACCCTTCTTTAAAGTGACCTTGGCATACACACGATTCATACCATGCATCTCTTGTGCGCTCATGATATGTTCAAAATGCGCAATACCAGTACCACCCATAAAATTTTCTTTATCTACAACTACCATTTTCTATACCCCTAGATCAAAGAATTATCTTTGAAATAATTGATCTTCATACTTGACTTCACTTCATCCAAAGTCTTTTCCGCTGTCGCATACGCCTTTTTCGTACCCTCTTCTAGAATCTTGACAACTTCAGGAAGTTTTGCCTGCCATTCCAATCTTCTTTCACGAATTGGAGCCAACTCTTCTTGCATAACACTATTTAAGAAACGCTTCACCTTCACATCTCCTAAACCACCACGCTGATAGTGTGCTTTTAATGCATCCAAGTTTTCATATTCCGGCAAATACTTTTCGAAATGCTCTGGCTTACAGAATGCATCCAAATATGTAAATACACAGTTTCCCTCAATCTTACCAGGATCACTCACCTTAATATGATCAGGATCTGTATACATACTCATAACTTTCTTCTTGATTGTCTCCTCATCATCCGACAAATAAATACAGTTACCCAAAGACTTAGACATCTTTGCCTTACCATCTGTACCCGGAAGTCTTAAACAAGCACAGTTTTGTGGTAATAAGATTTTAGGCTCTACTAAAGTCTCCCCATAGATTGAATTGAATTTATGAACGATCTCCTGCGTCTGTTCAATCATAGGCATCTGATCTTCTCCAGCAGGAACCGTAGTCGCCTTAAATGCCGTAATATCTGCAGCCTGTGAAATTGGATAACACTGGAAGCCAACTGGAATACTCGCATCAAATCCACGCATCTTAATTTCAGCCTTCACAGTTGGATTTCTTTGAAGACGACTTACAGAAACTAAGTTCATATAATAGAATGTCAATTCTGTCAATTGACTGATTTCAGACTGAATAAAAATTGTTGTCTTACTCGGATCAATACCACAAGCCAAATAATCCAAAGCTACCTCTAAAATGTTTTCACGCACCTTATCCGGATTATCAAAATTATCTGTCAATGCCTGTGCATCCGCAATCATAATATAAATTTCATCATATTCTCCAGAATTCTGTAAAAGAACACGATTTCTTAAGGAACCCACATAATGTCCAATATGCAATTTACCCGTCGGACGATCCCCCGTTAAAATAATCTTAGCCATAAATACCTCACTATAATAATTGTTTCTTCGCAAAATTCCATGTGTCTCTACACATATCATCTAGATTCTTTTCAGCCACCCAGCCAAGCTGTTCCTTAGCTCTTGTAGGATCTGCGAAACATGTCGCAATATCTCCTGCACGTCTTGGTTTGATGACATAAGGAATCTTAATTCCATTCACTCT
>NZ_JACRWH010000092.1:0-3645 GCF_014306155.1 Holdemanella hominis
TTTTTTCTGTCTAAAATCTAAAGAATAGACAGTAAATCAGAAATTCTTGTAGAGTATAAACAATTTATTCAAATTTCGATCTTCCCATACCGAGTTTTTCATAAATTCTTTACACTACCTATTCACCCTCATAACAACATCAACCGAAGCAACCTGATCACGATCTAATAAACATGGTCTAGCAACATCTGTCATACGACTTCTTTATTAAAATCATAACTTTCTAAGTTTTAATGTTCTTTTAATCACAATCAACATAATACAGATACCAATAAGTGCTAAGATTATCATCGGTGTAACACTATGATCATAAAAAGCAAAGTAACAAATACTAATCAGAATCAAGACCAATAACTTTATATATCCATAGATTGCATTTTCATCATTAAATTGCCAAATATAAAATATTGATATTTTGGTATAAGCAACGTGCTTTTTACAAAAATCGAAAAATAAACAATTAATAATGAATATTGTCAATATGAGAAACAAAAATTTAGTATGATTGTGACAACTGAATAAATCAATTAAAAGTATAATCAAATCCATTATTAAAAATAATATTGTATATCTGTTTAATCTTTTCGATAAATTTTCGCATCTCATCTTTAGAACATCCTCCTATAATCTGATTTAGTATTTCATTTTAAATATGGATTCTTTTGCATATATTGGAATTACATGCATGTACAATAACAAGTAAGCAAAATAACTAATTAAATTTTCATATATTTTGTTCTTTTCAAGGATAGCGCTATCTTCAAGTACAAAATATCATTAATTGTTATTTTTAGCAATAGTTATTTTTATTTTTAATTGTTGCGACAATTAAAAATAGAGGCTAAAATATTCATGGGTGAAAAACATATATGAAAAAATTATCAAAAAGAGAAAATCAAATTATGATTGCTTTGTGGAATTCTTCTGTTCCATTGTCTGCTAGTGCTTTAAAGAAAAATTTAGATGAAGATGTTAGTATATATACAATTCAACAAGTCCTTCAGAAATTGCTTAAAAAAGATTATATAAAAGTAGATAGAATCGTTCAGCACGAAAAAGCTCTAATGCGAGAATATGTACCTGTAATTTCTCAAGTTGAATATATTACAAGTTTTGTAAATCAAAAAACATCTTTTGAATTAGCTTCAAATTTCATAAAAGAAACCGACAATTTAGATGCTATTATCGAATTAGAAAAACTTATAAATATCAAATTCAAAGAAAAGGGAATAAAGTAAATGCAGTTGACCCTTTCATCGTTATTTATTACAATCTTTTTTACTGCCATTCTGATTCTTATTTTTAATGCATTACTAACATGCAAAAAAAGTTATATGTTTTTTAGAACTGATTTTCTTTCTGTCCTAGCTATAATTATAGTTTTACGTCTATTATTTCCTATTGAATTTAAATTTACGCAATCAATAGCAGCTACACCGATTATGAATCCGTTTTATAACATAATGCATTATAAATTTCATTCATTTGAGATTTATAATTTACTTCTTCTTATATGGGTTATAGGAATTATTATCAAATCCATTGAATATATCTTTTCAGTATCTCAGTCAAACAAAAATTATAAACTACTCATTTCTAATTCAGTCAAATTAGAAACAAATGATTTAGATGCAGAATTAGCTATTTTCCCTATTTTTAGCAGTCAATTTTTATATGTTCCTACAGTATTTACCACAAAAAAGAGTATATTTCTTCCTACGACTTTATACACTAAAAGCGAACTGAATAATATTTTACGACATGCGATCAGTCATGTTCAACATCATGACGGTTTAATAAAACATATTATAAATCTTGTTGTGATTCTATACTGGTGGAATCCACTTGTATATATATTTAGAAATCAAATACATTTACTTTTAGAGATGTGTGCTGATTATAAAAGCACAAAAAATTTCAATGAGGTAGAAAGCAATCAATACATTAGAGACTTAATAAATATACAAAAAAAGACTACTATTTATAATCAAGTGCACAAATATAGTAATTCGAATATTATTGATGAAAGTATAAAAGTTCTTGAATATAGGATAAACTATATGATAGAGAACAAATACAAGAAAAAGACCAACAAATTACTATTAGCCACATTGATTTTGTTTCCATTTCTAACAAACTCTATCATATTAGAGCCTTCTTTCCCTGCTCCTGACGAATATGAGTTATTATCAGAAAAAGATTTAAAAAATGGATATATAACAGTGAATAAAGATGGTACTTATACATTTCATGTCGGTAAACTTAAAGGTATTATCAACAATCCAAAATCTAAAGAATTTAAAGACATTCCAATCATAAAAGGAGAATAAGTATAATGAAAAATTTATTATTTAGTCTATTTATTTCTATTTTTACTATACTAAATACAATACCAATCCAAATATCTGCAAAAGAAGAGTTCTCTAACCAAAGCATAATTCAACCAGTATCTGATATCAAAATATGGAAATATAAAGCAATAAACGGACATGTATGTAAACGACTTTGGAATAGTTCTCGAAAGCGTTGGGAAACTAATTGGATTCCATGTTAATTATGTAATATTCCATTTATTTCATAAAAAAATAGATAGATATCATAGGATTTTATGCATTTCTTAAATTTTTGCACCTTTATATGCTTTTCGGTGAATAGTAACATTTCACCTAATCATGAGCATTGAATTACCTAAAAAGTATGCTATAATTCAAGTAGGCAAGCGGATAACAAGCCTACACGAGTAAAAGGATGGTTCGGACTAAACCATCCTTTTTTCAACGAAAAAAGCAGTAGAAGGACTAATTCTACCGCTAAAGGCTCACTATTCTACTTATCCCCATCGAGCCGTTTGCATATAATATGGGTTACCACACCTGCTATGACAGAGACAATAACGGATAACAATATCTCCTCCACGAGATTCACCTCCTTCCCGTTACCGAGAGAGGAGTTGCAGAATAGTATGTCCATTTTATCATAAAATCAAGTAGCAAAAAATAACAATCCTATAAATCAACTGAGCATCGGCTGATACAATAAAATGCGAGATAATCCACACTAACTTTATTGCAAAATTTTATCAAAAATTTCAAAAAGTTGATAAAAACCATAGGATTTTATGCATTTTCTTGAATCATTGCACCTTTATATGCTTTTGGTGAATATTAACATTTTGACCTAGTAACATTTCGCCTAATCAATAGCATTGCATTCGCTAAAAAGCATGCTATAATTCAACCAGGCAAAAGCTAAGAAATAACTGCCACGTAAATGGAACTTGAATTGACCGTCAAGTTCCTTTTATATTAAAAAAAGCGGCTGACCAGGCCACTTTACAATGCTTTACTACTCAGTCATCTCCGTCAAGCCATTTGCAAATATAGTAGGCAACTACACTTGCTGCAACAGAGACTAATCCGACTGAGGCCACCATTTATCAAAGATTGCACCTAGCATTTGACAGGTGCCTTTTTTATATGTGAGTACCCATCTAACGACCCCATGCACTAAATAGACATCGATATTATCAATATAACAGGTACTATATCCTTGTACAAAGGATGGTGCTCGTTATGTATTACAAAAGAAATAATAAACGTTTGTCTGTTAGTGGTCGTGGAGACTATATGTCTACTTCTGATTTCA
>NZ_JACRWH010000093.1:0-3128 GCF_014306155.1 Holdemanella hominis
TAATATCTAATGCGTCTTTGATAGTAGGCATATCCAATTACCTCCTTCGGTGGTACTGTTTCTTACTATTATTATACGCTATTTCTCGTTAAAAATCAACCATTTGTTGTGACAGAGCCATACTTAAAAGGATAGGATTATGAAGGATATCGCAATTTAACGTAAAAACTTTACATTTAACCTTACTAAAGTTAAAATTGAAATGATAGAGTTAAAAAGGAGGCTGCGATAACATGAAAACAGATGTATTTGGATTGACAATAAATTATAAGTCATGGGATAAAAAACAAGCGTTACCACTTTATGTAGCTGGTAATTATGAGATTGATGAAGCTATTGTTTCAAATAATCGATTTATCGTGATGAGACCCATTGGTGATTTGCCAACACTTCCGGCTATGAAAAAGCATATAGAAAAGATTCAAAAAATTGATGATGTACCTGTCGCATTTTATTTAAAAAATTTGTCTGATTTTAGAAGAAAAGGAATGTTAGAAAGTAATATACCTTTTATGACAGAAAAACAAGTATTTCTTCCTTTTATTGGGACACTGTTAATGGAAGAGAAAAATAATGCATTGTATAAAGAAAAATTTATGTTTTCTACACAACAATTGTTTTTGATGTATTTATATAATAGACAAAATAAATTGTATGTCGCAAATGTTGGAAAGAAGCTTCCTTATTCAGCAATGACATTATCAAGAGCGGTCAAACAATTAGAAGCAAGTGACTTATTTTTGGTGTATAAAGATGGCGTTAATAAAGTGATTGAATCAAAATATGATAGAAGAGAATTGTTTGAAAGGGCAAAACCTTTCTTGTTAGATCCGGTTCGGAAATATGGCTATATTGAAAAATCAAGAATTGATGAAAATATGGTTCTTGCATCAGAGAGTGCTTTGGCCAAAAATTCAATGTTGAATCCTTCCAAATTAATAACATATGCGATTGATGAACAAAAAATGGATATAAATCAAATGGAAAATGAATTGGTAGATCCAAATAAACAGATTCGACTTGAATTATGGGGCTATGATCCAAAATTATTTTCAGATGATAATGTGGCGGATGGTTTATCTGTGGCATTATCTTTGAGAGAAATTGTAGATGAGCGAATTGAAGAAGCTATAGATGAATGTATAGAAAGAGAGCTAAATGAAAAATGATAAATGGGTTCACTAAATTTAAAGAGTGGTTCAAAGGTTTTGAAAATCAGTATGTTGTGATTGGTGGGACAGCATGTGATTTAATAATGGAACTCAGCGCACATGAACAAGCGGAGGATTCACTTAAATTTTTAGGTATTATGGAAAATATAGCACAAGTAGACCTACTGATTACAGATGATTTTGGACTTATGAATCTTGATGTTGAAAAATATAGACATCTATTTGAAATTCTCGATTCAAGGGAAGGAAGAAAATCGACAGTGTTGGTTTCTCAAATCCCGGTAAAAGAATGGTACGATTTATTTAAGGATTGTACATACGCTGACGCGTGTTTAGATCGAGTTCTATGTAAAGCATATCGCTTGGAATTCAAAGGTGAATCACTAAGAAATCAAAAATTTTGACACACCGATTGACCGCTACAGATACACCGATGGTGCTCTACACGCGCACCATTTTTCCGTCATATGCAGTAACGCCATATAAATCATAATCTTTTCTATTGTTGATGCATTCAATTAAAAGATCTAGTTTATCTTCGGGTAAACTAAAAACAAAATCCTTAAAAGGATTTTCAAAATTAGACATAAAAAAACATCCTCAACATGTCTAAGCAGCCATTCGGTGAGGATGTCGCCAAACAAAGTTCCAAATGACTGCTTAGACATTAACTTTCTTTGGCTTTTTAATTATAACAGATTAATAAAACGGGTACACTACTTTCATTTTGTCAACCACACGATTGTAGATTAATAGAAAAAGTTTACTTAAACATAAAATTCTTCCATAGTATCTAAGCACAAACATGCTAACGTACCATTTTCAAAACAAGCACCACAATCAATTGCTATGAAATTATTTTTATAAAATATTTCAGGTTTTCCATTAATACCTAATGTTGGAGTGTGACCTACAACTACAAATTTATTAGGGTCTGTGAAGTATGGAATATCCCAATCAGGACGTTTCCAAACAAAATCATTTACATCATATTCATCTAGTGATTTTTCCTCACTAAAATCACCTAATCCTGCATGAACTAAAAGATAATATCTTCCTTTCACTTCAACTTCTTCATAAGCTGTAAACTCCATTAAATATTCAATAATGTCTTTTTGTTCTTCTTTACTTAATTTTTTAAATTCTTGGATTGTTTGGAATGCTCCATTATTCATCCAATCAGATAATTTCATTAGTTTTTCTTCATCAAAACTGTCTAAGAACTCATTTGTAATTTCTTGCATAATAATATTAAAACAATCTGCCATCATTAATTCATGATTACCAAAAATACCAAACACATTAGACCTTTTCATCATATCTTGTAAAATTTTCATAGAGTTTACTCCTCTGTCTATTATATCTCCTAAGATATATAATGTGTCTGTCTCTTTTAAATCAATTAAATCCATCATTTCAATATATTTATCATACATACCATGAATATCGCTCATTACATAAATCATTGTTAATCACATCCTTTTTACCAACCGTTATTCACTATAAGGACAATATAAATAATCAACATCTTTAAAATTATATTTTATAAATTTTTCCATTTCTTTAACTCCTTCAAGATGAGTACTATGTATATATATTTCTCGAACCTTTATATTATTTTGCTTCATATAAATTAAAATGTCTAATCCTGTTTCTTCACCCCCTAAGTCATAATCCAAATTAATTGCATTGATGTTAGCATATAAATAGGACTAGTCAAAAAGAGAAAATTTACACCAGTGGTACAATAGAAAGAGGATGATTCAAAAACAAAGGAAGGTAAAAGAAAATGGCAAATAAAAAGAAACAGTTTGATCAAGAATTTAAACAAAATGCTGTCAATTATTGTTTAACACATCCAGAACTAAGTCGTAAAGAATGTGCTAAAAATTTAGGTATTGGAGATAGTACTTTATACAGATGGAAGCAAGAAGCTAAAGCCAATAACAACCAGGC
>NZ_JACRWH010000094.1:0-3036 GCF_014306155.1 Holdemanella hominis
TTTGAATGATAAGTGGTGTCCATAATTGAAGTATAGAATTAAATAGAGATGTAAACAAGACTTAGCAAATGAAAAGCGCCCATACAAATCATTTTATATGATTTGATGGGCTTTTTTTATCCTTGCGTGGACAATTAGAAAGCCGTTTTTGCGGGTTTGAATATACTTTATCGTCTATGTCGTTTTCATGCGCTGGAAGCCGCAGAAACACAGGCGTTTTCAGCCCTTAACATTCCACTTGCCACCCCATGTTTTGCGCCTTATCGCTCCTGCTCCCGCGCCCTGCTTTGGGACGGGTAAAGAATACTATCGACGTTCTTTTTGACAACGCCGTATTCCTGCATTTGCTTCTTGGCTTGCCGATAATCTTCATACAATTTGGTTTTCCTGTCGTTTAAGCTTCTATACTCCTTGCGCAGCGCGGCGAGATCGGGCAGCTTCTTTATCTGCATTTCCTTTAATGCCCTTGCCGCAGCTTCAAACAGGATAATTTCGCTTTCATGTCCCCGCAGATACTTTTCCTTGTCCGGCGATTTTCGGTATTCATCGTAAATCGGTTTTAACTGTCGGTATGTGGTGGTGTGCTTGATAAGCAGCGACAAATCAGACATACGCTGTTCCACTTCCTTAACCGCCTTTGCCGCCGCGTCATGGGCGGTCATAATATCCGCGATTTTGCTTTCAAGTTCGCTGTAATACTCAATCTTATTTTCGGTTAGGAAGTTCATGCTTTTAGCAGCCTGTTTCAGATTATGGATTTTCGCCCACCGTTCATAGCCCGCCGACTGTTGGGCTTTGATACTGTTTTCAAGATCAACGACAAGCCGGATTTTTTTATCTTCCCGCAGCGTTTTTGTTTTGGCAACATACACGCCCTTGATACGCTCCTTTATCGCTTCTTCCGTATAGGCCGCGCCGAGCGTCTTTGTGCGGGTAAACCGTTCCTGTCCGGCGGCGCGGAAAGAAATGTATTTGCCCTGTTTGATTTCATATCCCATTTCCTGCAAGCGGCGCAGCAGTTCGTCAAAATCTTTCACTCGGGGAATGAGGTTATCTATCGCCGTTTTCAGCTTGGCTTTATAGCTTGTACCTTGCTTTTCGGCGGTATATTCCGCATAGCTTTTCCCTCTGTCCTGTCCCGGCACGACGACGGATAGCCCATGCTCTTTACATATCCTGTCGCTGGTGCGCCGGATATGGTAATAGCTTTGTTTGTTGGAATGGTACTTTTTGTAGTCAACGAAGCTGACCGAGTTAAAAATCAAGTGATTATGCAGATGGTCTTTATCGACGTGAGTTGTCAAAACAAACTCATACTTGCCGCCTAATACCGCCCCGGCAAGTTCCATGCCGATTTTGTGCGCTTCTTCCGGTGTGGTTTCTCCCACCGCAAAGGATTGTATCAAGTGCCGCCCTAAATGTGTGCCGCGATCTCCGGCAGCTTCCCGCGTCCATGCAAACTCAATATCGGCGGTTTCCAGCCCGCAGCCGAAAGAGGACGCAAGCAGCTTCCCGTCTGTCTTTTCGGGATTTAAGATATAGTCTATCGCAGCCTTTAAGGTTGATTTAATAGGGTGCGTCTTTGTAACCGCCATATCTCGTCCACCGCCTTTTTAATGTCCTCTATATCCTGCCTGTAAACCGTCCCCGTCGCATTGGCGCGTTTTGCAATTTGGTTGATGTTCCGGCTCACCGCTTGCAGTTCCCGGATATATGCTTTTGTGTCGCTTCGGTCAACGACAAGAATATACCCGTCTATCGCCATTTTACGGAAGTATGCCCCATACTGCTTTATGGGAAGCTGCTTCATCTTCTCGTCGATCAGCCGCTTTTCTTCTTCCGTAACGTAAAACTTCATCTGTATATTTCTCTTTCGGTTTTCCATTTCCGCACCGCCTTTCGGTATAAGGGTTTGGGATTATCCCAACAAGCATTTTCCGCAAACGGGTACTCGTTTGCTGTGCTTGCTATCTACTCCATACCCCCACCGAAAGGCGGTATTTGTTGCGCGTTCCTTTGATTTTGGACGCAAAAAAAGATTGCAGCCGCCATGCGCTGCAATCTCCCGATTTCTCATATTGTGAGGTTAATCCTCTGCTTTTTCGACTTCCGTTATCTCCCTTGCTGTTGCGGTTACAATCCGTATGCCTTTATCGCTCATACCGTCCAGCAGCGCGTCAAGCTGCCGCCGCCCGGTGGATTTCTCCGCATTGCTGTTCGGGAAGAAAAATTGATCTACCGAAATATGATACCGGGTTACAAGGTCATAGAATACCTGTAAACTCGGCTGTTGTCCCTTGTTCTCGATATTCGCAAGGTAGCGCGGGGAAATATATAACTCGTCGCTTACCTTTTTGCGGCTCTCGCCGTATTCATTTCTCGCGGCTTTTATAGCTGCCCCGAAAGCCTTAAAGTCGTACAATGGTACGGGTCTTTTTGCCATTTTCATTCACCCTGTTACATTTTACAGTTCACCTTTCTTTTTGGATATGTCCACACAATTCATATCATTAGGTTAAATACTTCCTGTTGTGTATTGACAGTAGACTGATTTTCTGAAAAAATAAAATTTATGTAAAAGGAGGCGGCGTTTATGTTGCATAGCATGCGTATTAGATAAGCATTGAAAAAAAGGATTTTCCCATTTTCAACATGGGCTTTTTTGTCATGCTTATTTTGCGGATGCTATACAAAAAACTAACGACGTATAGATATAGTATAGACATAGTGCAAGCTATGCCTTAGTTTTGTTGTACTGCTCTGTGCATTATAAATGCAGGTCAATGCTCATGTTGAGGATTGACCTGCATTTTTTTGTGTAAAAAGGACGAGTGAAATATAATGCTTAAAAAATATTGGATAAAATGGCCGATTTGTAACGGAAAGACGAGAGTTCAAGTATTTCATAATACTGTATTAAAAGATTTTCCTCTTTTCTGCCCTAAATGCAAATTGACGCATATCATTGATGTAGAAAAATTAGAGATTGTAATCAAAAATACAGAAAAACAAACTTTTATTATTTAGAAGAAAGGA
>NZ_JACRWH010000095.1:0-2996 GCF_014306155.1 Holdemanella hominis
GCTTTTTAAAGTTTGGTTTTCAACCAATCTAATAATTCATCTTTTTCTTCGTTTGAATAATTATCCTCAATTTTCAATTTGCTTGCTGCTTCTAATAGATGTTTTCTTTTAACTTCCGGATTAGCTTTTGAATATATCTCTGTTGTCTTTACCGAGGAATGTCCTAAAATGTCACGTATATAAATAAGGTTTACACCATTCTCTAAAAGGTGCATTGCTTTGCTGTGTCTTAGACAATGAGGAGAAATTGTATTAGGATAAATGGTTAGATTTTGCTCCTTTGCTTTTATAAAATGCTTTTGGAGAATATAATTTACACCTTCACGAGTGAGTTTTTCGCCCTTCGAATTAAAAAAAAGATATTCTGAATCTTTTATTTTATAAATAGTTATATACTTTTTTAGTATTTCAATCATTGAAAAATCTAATGGAATTATTCTAACCTTTCTTCCTTTACCGTATAAAACTACTGATGCTGGTTTATTCAATCTCAAATCAGGTAATTTAATATTTATAAGTTCGCTAACACGTGCACCACTTTCATACAATGTCAGAATAATCGCTAAGTCTCTTAAATCTCTCATATTGTTTTTATCAAATGATTTAAGCATGTCTTGAAATGCTTCTACTGTAAGATAATTCATCGGAACTGATTCTGTTTTCTTTTTATGAATCTCTAATATTGAAGTGCAGATATTCATATACTCTGGGCGATGGTAACTGACATATTTGAATAATGATTTAATCGCAGCCAATCTATTATTTCTGGTAGAAACAGATACATTTTTATTGCTTTCTAACCATTCAAGGTATTCACAAATGATGCCATATGAAAAATCAGTAATTTTAATTTTGTTTGCTTTTATACCTTTGGAGTTCATGAATTCTAAAAGCTGTACAACTGCATCTCGATAAGTTTTAATTGTATTTTCACTGGCATTTTTTTGATTGGTCAGATATCGGATAAAAAAATCACCAACCAATTTAGAAAACTCATTCATCTATATTTCACCGATTCCTTCCAAATAAATATAATGACCTGCATTAATAATTTCCTCATGTCTCTGTAGAGTTAATCTTAAGTAAATCTCTGTGTTTACGATACTTGTATGTCCAAGATAAACACTTAAATATGGCAAGGCACAGTATGGATCTTTTCCTGATTTAATCATTTGATTCAATGCATTACACGCAAAAGAATGGCGTAAAGAATGAACACAAGCACCTCTTTTGTAACCATTTAACGGACTACTTTTTATCCCGGCCATAGGCAATATTTTATTTCTGAATACTGCGCATATAGTACCAGGGCTTCGTTTCCCACCACGTGGTGACTCAAAAAAATATGTATCACTTTCTTTAGAATATGATTCACTATAATTTGTTAACCAAGTACCAAGTGAAGATTTAAATGGTACCATTCTAGAAACGTTTCCTTTCCCTGAACGAACGTAAACGATATTGTTTTCTAAATCAACATCATCTACTTTTAAATTTGATACTTCACCAACTCTTAATCCAGTACAGTATAGTAATCTAAATACAGTTTGATAAAAACACTTTGATTGTTCATTATTCTTAAATTTCATATTATCAACTGCTTTGAATATTCTGGTTATCTCATCATCAGAAAAAACATAAGGTATAAAATCTCTAGGCATTTTAACCTGAGCTTCGTAAGAAATATAAATATTTTCATACCCCTGAGATTTCAAAAATTTACAGAATTGTCTAAGAACGCATTCTTTGGAATGTTGAGTTCCTTGAGATAAAGAGGAATTCGTTTCTAAATATATATCAACCATTTCCTTTGTGATTTTAATTTCACTAAGATTAAAGGAATTTAAAAAATTGTTTAGTGAAACAAGTTCATAGATTTTTTTGCTTTCTAAATTTCTATAATATCCTAAGGATTGCTTATAGGTGATATATTTTTCAAATTCATTTTTAAAAACACCTTCAAAAGTTCTTCTTTTCATAAAGGCACCTCAAGACTTACCATTCGTAATCCCTCAATATCTATGGATAAATATTTTTCAGTTGTACTGATATTTGTATGTCCAAGAATCCCTTTAATTACTGGTAAAGGAGTATTATTCTTTAGTAGATTTGTGGCTAGACTATGTCTTAAAGAATGCGCTCCAGCCTTTTTGTTTCTTATATTAATGTTTGCCTTGATAAATGCTTTTCTTACAGTGTGAGTAAGTACTGCAGCATCATTAAAAGGAACACCTGTTTGTGTGTTGATAAAAATATATTCACTATCGTCAGAAACTCTATGGTTTTTCAAATAATCGAGTAAAAGATATTTTATGTTATCTGAAATTGGCACTTCTATTGGTTGCTTGGTTTTCATTTGCATCTTTTGAATTATGTTTTTATCCCATTTAATTTCACTGAATTTTAAAAAAACGATATCACTAGCTCTTAAACCAGTTTCTGCGGCAATAAGAACCATACATTTATCTCTGATACCACACTCATTAGTTAAATCTATACTATTTATAATTTTACTAATTTCTTCTGGTGAATAATAGGATAGTATTTTACTTCTCTTATTTGTAAAGATAATCGGATATAATTCATATCCGTCATAATCTACTAATTCAAGCTTTTTCATTACATTGAAAAAGTCTCTTATTGTAAACTGAGCACTACTTCTGGATTGAGAAGCCCAATTTTTAAGCTGTACAAAACCATATACATCATTTTTCTGTATATTTCTGATATTTCCAATTTCATTAGCTATGCAATAATCAAGAAATTGTTTAATGACTTTTAGTTTTCCTTTAATGGTAGCCTCCTTTAAGTTTTTATCTTGTTGTTTTAAATAAATATCAATGCACTTAGCTTTATCCATCATATAATCATCCTCCTTATCTTTCACTAAGTACATTTATTATATAAAGTTATGAGAAGCAAAATTATAAAAAAAGCCTATAAAAGGGATGATTTCAAATTAACTTCTCATAACTTTTTACTTTGCATAAGACTGG
>NZ_JACRWH010000096.1:0-2879 GCF_014306155.1 Holdemanella hominis
ATGGTCGTGTATATTTGGATAAACCATTATATGACCATAGATACAAAGAAAAATATATCCATTATGGAGAAATCATATTGTTGATCATCTTCTTAATATTTGCGTTTCATGCATCTTATTTAAAAACCACATTGTTTTGGAGATAATGATATGAAAAAAAATCTGATTCAAAGATTACAGGAAGATATGAATGAAGATCTTCAAAAATATTTAGATGAAGACTTGTTAGATACAACTCCAAAAGAAAAGAAGGAATCTAGCTTTTGGATGAAGTGTGTAGCTTTATGCTTATTATGTAGTTATGGAATTGCACAATTTCTAGGAAGAGTATTAGGTGATAAACAGGCAATAGTGCAATATGGACTTGCGGGTATAATCGTGATTTGTGCACTCGCTTTCTATATTTGGTTACGAAGAAAGTATAGGTAATGATTATGAATGATAAACAGAAAAACATTATTGATAAATTGAATAAGGATAATGAATCATTAAATCAAGGACATAAATCCATGGTGGAATATTCTAAAGGAATGATTTGTATAGGCTTATTTGTGGTGTGTTTCTTGATTTACTATTTTACGAAGAATATATTTTTTCTGCTTGGATTTTTATCATTTGAAATCTTTAATTTGATCTACGCAAAGAATGATAAGAAGAAGATTGGAATTGGTATTATAGTTGGAGTTGTAATCTATATTATTTTGGAATTGTGGATATAATCATATTGGAGTGAATCCAATATAAAAGATGGGCTGTTGCAGCATGTGTAACAGTACTTTTTGAATAGAAATTTAGTATTGAACGATTCATTGATTAATGTATTTTACGTAGGAAAACAGCAAATGATACGTTTGAATGAAAACAAATAAAAACTGTATGAAAACGATTACAGACATACTGATATGAAATTAGAAAAGGAGGTGGACCTATGAAGAAGTATGCAGCGACATTACTAAGTGTATTGTTGGTGTGTGGATGTTCTAATATAACGCCAAATAATGAAAAAGTAGAGGCTAGTCAGGAAAAGCTAGAGAATATGACAGCCTTATATACTGGTCTTGCAGAAGCGAATGAAACGATTGATAATAAGTCGAAGATTGGTGTATGGGCCTATTATGAGGATGGTACAAAAGAATTCATTACACAAGGATGGACCGTTAAAGAGCCTGTCACATTAGAAGCTGGAAAGACTTCAGAAGTTACTGTTGAATATCAGGGCTTAGAAAGTACGATTTCAGTGGAGTGCAGTGAAGTGGATGAAGCATCCTTTAAAGCAGAGTCACAATCGCCTAATCAATCGGATTTGGAGGTTACACATTCTAAGTGGTATGGAAAGAAATTGACATATACAGGAAAAATCATAGCTCGCGTAGATTATAAAGGTATTAGAGGATATATGATCAATATCTTTGATGATAAGTCTCGTGTTTCTGTGCTTGATTTCAATAAAGAATTTGATTTTAAAGAAGGTCAAACCGTTACATTCTGGGCATATGGTCTTGGGCGTGTGGAAACAAAGGGTTTGTTTGGAAAAGAGAGAAGTTGTATTGCGTTTAAGGCAAAATATATGGAAGAAGTATAATGACGTATAAAGAAAGTAAGGTGAAATAATATGTGGAATCGACAACAAGTTAAAGAACAAGCTAAACAAATCATGAAACGAAACTATTGGAAGATGTTTGTAGTTACGCTGATTGCAGGAATATTGAGTACTGATTATGTGACTGTTATTCAAGAAGTACAAGATTTTGTACCTGATGATGTATTGCCAAGTATGTTTTCTTCAATCCTTTCATTTTTATCAATGGGATCTATTGTAGGATTATTATTTTCTATCTTCATTGGTAATGTCATTGTAGTTGGAAAAAGTAGATATTTTATCAAGAACCATGATGTAAATCCTGAGCTTGGTGAAATCTTTAGTGGTTTTAAAGGCAACTATTTAAATGTAGTAAAAATCATGTTTTTGATGAATTTAAAAATATTACTATGGCTATTCCTATTCATAGTGCCTGGATTTATTAAGGCTTATGAATATTCTATGATTCCATATCTGTTGGCAGAAAATCCTAATATTACTACAGATGAAGCCTTTTCTTTGTCCAAACAAATGACGACTGGACAAAAGATGGATTTATTTGTCTTAGATTTATCATTTTTAGGATGGATCATTCTAGGCTTGATTTGTTGTGGAATTGGTATTCTATTTGTGTTGCCATATCCAGAAGCTACAAACGCTGAAGTTTATTTAAACCTAAAAGAATCTGTAAAGATATAAGGACGGATACTAGTACCAATAATTTAGGAGATATTTTTATGGATGATACAAATAGATACACTCATTATCTAGTTTTATTTTTTTGTTCTATGATTATTCCTGCAATGAATACATCTGCAGTATCGATAGCACTTTCGAATAATATCGTAGATTTAATTTTTTATATCATTGATTTTGGAGTGTTTGGATGGGGTATTAAACGGTTAAAAGAGAAGGATGAACATCCTATTGGCATTATATTAGCTGTAACAGCTATAGAGGATTTAATCATAAGTTTTATGTGCAATATTACTTTTACTACATATATTGTTCAGGCAGTTGTGATTATTGTATATGCGGTTTATTTAAATTATAAGAAATAGAATAATTAAATCACGCAATAAGAAAAGCAGGAATCTATTTCCTGGAAGAAATTACTAGTGTGTGGTTATGGGTTGTTTCAACTTTTAAGAAGATTGTTGGAATCGGTACTGTAGTTGGAGTTGTTCTACATAGTCTTATAACGCTTTTATGTGGGTAATCCTATGAAAAAGAAAGTAATGATTATTGGTTGTATATTACTGGCTTTGATCCTATCAATTGCAATCTATAGAAAACACGT
>NZ_JACRWH010000097.1:0-2862 GCF_014306155.1 Holdemanella hominis
TTTTTTCTGTCTAAAATCTAAAGAATAGACAGTAAATCAGAAATTCTTGTAGAGTATAAACAATTTATTCAAATTTCGATCTTCCCATACCGAGTTTTTCATAAATTCTTTACACTACCTTGATAAAATTTTTTGTTATCATTAATCCATTTATCTAAGATATCATATTGATTATTTTCTAAAATAGGTAATTGATTTTTGGCTACACCTTCTTCCATCCAATAAACAGTAGGAACAAAAGAAAGATCATTAAATTTTGACTTAAAAAAATCTATGTTTTCATCATAATCTAATTCATTTAGATCAATATAAAATCTGTAAATGATTTCATTATTTTTTATAAAATACTCACTTTCTACTTCTTCTAATTCTTGACAATACGGGCATGAAGTTTTGGAAAATTGTAATATAAAAGAATCTTTATCATCTATTTTTTTTACTAATTCTTCATAAGAAATATCAGTAAAAGAACCTTGGCTTTTTGCTTGCTTGATTTCACACCCAAAAAGAACTGGAATTAAGAATAGTATCAGCAAAAGATTATATATTTTTTTTATAGCAATCACCCTCTACCTAATACTTTAAATTGAGACAATTACATAATCTAATCGTTATGTAATCTTCTATTTTTTCGATAACGTTATCTTTATTTTAATTATACATGTTTTGTGATTTTATACAAGTGTTGATTTGTTTTTATTTTCTTGTTACTTTTTATAAGCTTTGATATAATTTTATTGAAAGGAGATTACTTCACTATGAATTATACCCAGTTAACAAAAAGAGAAAGCCAAATAATGACTATTCTTTGGAATCATGATCAAGAGATGTCAGCCAATGATATTAAATTAGCTTCGGATGGATTAAGTATCTATACAATTTCTCAAGCTCTTCAATACCTATTATCAATTGGATATGTTGAAGTAACAGGAATAGGTAAAAATAAAAAATCGATTGCTCGATTATATAGTCCTTGTATTTCTGAATCTGACTATGTTTCCTCATTCATAAAAAAAGAAACTTTCGAAGAGATTGCTGTGCACTATGTTCAAAGCAGCAATGATATAGATGAAATTACAAAGTTAGAACATTTAATTGAAAAAAAGAAAAAAGAACTGACTGGTAAATAACATGAATTTTAGCATTTCTTCATTGTTCATAACACTGTGTGTTTCATTAGTCCTAATTGCACTCTTCAATTTTATATTGACGCACGAAAAGGGCTATCGCTTGTTTAGAGCAGATTTATTATTCGTATTAGTTGTCATTACTTGTTTTCGTTTGTTTTTACCATTTGAACTACCATTCACAAAGACAATTGCTCTACCTTCTATCATGAATCCTATAATGAGCTTTTTAAATTATGAGATATTTCATCAATTAAAAGTCTCACATATTCTAATTGTAATTTGGTTAATTGGAGTATTGATTGGTGTTGGAAGATATGTGCAGAATATTATATTGGCAAAAAAACTGGAAGCAAAAATCATACAAAATTCTCATTATTTCAAAGTTTCAGAATTTTTAGATTGCTTCATTTATCCTGATTATGACGTATATGTAACCAAATACGTTCCATCTCCAATGGTTTTTGGTTTCAAAAAATGCATCTTAATTCCTGAAATCAGTTTTACAGAACATGAACTAAGTAATATTTTAAATCATGAAATGCAGCATCTAAAGCAACATGACATACTTTTCAAACAAGTAACTTCAATACTAACAATCTTGTATTGGTGGTTTCCTCCAATATATTGGTTACAGAAATGTATCAACTTTTATATAGAAGTTCGAGCAGACGAAAAAGTTACAGAATCATTAAATCCGATTGATGCACTAGATTATGCAGAAACTCTAATAAATGTACAAAAGAAAATACAGTTTGCGGATAGTATTATATCAAATGATATTTCAGCTTATTTGATAGGAGAAAGTAACAGTATACTTTCGTATCGAGTGAATTATTTATTAAACAAACAAATCAAACAAAAGACAAATAAGTTCCTACTATTCTTCCTTTTTTTATTACCTATACTAACTAATTCCATAATTTTCGAAGCTTATTATGAAAATCCAAAAAATTTGAATGATACTTTATCTGAGCAAGATCTACTAAATAAGAATTATTTAATCCAGCACAAAGATGGGACATATTCTCTTTGTAACGGAAAAGAATCCTTTTTTATAGATAATCCAAAAAGTTTAATTGAATCCGGTATAAAAGTAGTGAAGGAGTAAATTTATGAAAAAAACAATTAATTCTATTTTATTATTAACACTAATTTTAAGTTGCAACTTTATTCAAACTATTTCTGTTTTTGCAAACGAAATCGGACCAAATCCAGCCATTGAAGCAAGAGCCGACATCATAGAATGGAGATATAAGCTTGAAAATGGAAGAGTATATAAACGTCGTTATAATTACACTAAACAAAAATGGATTGGAGATTGGATTCCAGCATAGATTATGACGTAGTAACGCTTAAAAAATAGTCTAACATCGTAAAATCAGAACAAAGCGAGACTAGCAGCAAACCAATAGTTAGAAGAAGTGAAATTTCTAGAAATCTATCTATTTATCAAATACATGAAGTACAAGAATCACAAAAATAGTTACACCACAGACTAAAACTGAGATATAAAATACACATTCAATTTCTCATCAGGAACACACTCTCTATATTATTGGTATCAATTTGGTAGCAAAATAACCTATAAACACATAAAAAGTGCCTTACATAAGGAATATATAAAACTGGATAGGGATAAATCAACCTTTAAAAGTCATAGGGATTTTAACTCTGAGAAAGAGATATCCTTTAAACACTTTTAGGGTGAACATTTCCTATCTTTTTGTTACAG
>NZ_JACRWH010000098.1:0-2764 GCF_014306155.1 Holdemanella hominis
CACGATACGAATCCATAGCCATTGCGGTTATGAATCACCAAATCAATATGAGAATAATTATTATTCAAAACATTAGAATTTAAAATTTATCTATTTTATGAGTCCTTTTTCTTGACGTAGTACCATAGACCAAAAAACGATAAATGGTCGATGAAAGAAGAAAAAATAAATATTTGTTAAAGAATTTCACATAATTCATATCCATTATGGATTTGATTCAACATTTTTTCTTTTGTTTGTTTAAATAAATCAAATTGCTTTTTAGCCTCATTCACGTTTTGATAGACCTTCCAATCTCCGACTAAGTAATAGGGCTTGTGTTCAATAAATCCAATTACATCATCTAAGGGATAACCAAGAAATACACCTATTTCATGAGGAAAGTTTTTTGTGTTAAGTCTTTTTTTGAGTTCTTGTATACACAGTTCAAAAGTATTTGGGTATTGATAGGATTTTAGAAAATTTTGAACTGCATTTGAGGAAATATAGTCTTTAAGTTTGGAATTGTATACATAAATGGTGTATTGAGTTTCTTGTTCTATGAGGATAAAGAAGATCCCTTTTGAATTGAATTGTTGATTGTATTGTTTGATAAATGATCGAATACTATCATCGTCTTTTGGAAGGTGGAACATATTGGCATATTTATATTGCTTCAGTGCAGGTGCACAATAATTGGCCAATAATGATTCAAAACGCTGTTTCGGCATAATTAAGCTCCAATCGCTTTTTTGATGTTTTCGATATCTTCAGGTGTACCGGAATTTTCTACTTTATATAGAATTTCACAACCATAATCTTCACTGATTTTATCAGCTGCTTGGCAATATGCGTCACCATAATTTGTATCTCCGGAGCAGACAACACCTTGAATCAATGTGCCATTGGCCATCAAGAAGTTTTCGACTTCAGCTGGTACATCCCCATAGCCATCTGTATAAGTAAATAAGATGTATGGTTCATCAATGCTCTCAGATCCATCATTGATGCGTAATGCATCAATACCTAATGAACTGATAATTTCTTCCACATTACCAGTACGACTTGCGAATGCATATTTCATGATTTTACCTCCTTAAAAGTTAGGTACAACTAACTATCATTAGTATAACTCTAAGGCAGTTAGTTGTAAATAACATTTTTAAGAAATTAATTGTATATGATATACTATTTTTGTTTAATAGGAGAGGTTTTATGCAAGTGAAAGATATGACGAAGGGAAATGAATTAAAGTTGATTTTTTTGTTTTCTCTACCTTTAATGCTTGGAAATATATTTCAGCAGCTATATACAGTTTGTGATACTATCATTGTTTCTAGACACCTTGGTGTGAAGGCGTTAGCAGCCATAGGATGTTCGGATTGGCTAACATGGATGGGAATTGCAGTCGTGACTGGTCTTGCCCAAGGTTTTTCAATTCCGATAGCTCATGCGTTTGGTACTCATGATAAGAGTAATGTACAAAAATGTATTTCTACTTTAGTTGTGAATGCGATTATATCAACAGTGGTTTTATTAGCCGTGATTTATCCGCTTCTGCCAAATATTTTGATTTTATTAAAAACACCAGCTGATATTATGGATCGAGCTCTAGCGTATACACACGTTATTTATATCGGTTTGTTTGCGACTATGTTTTATAATGCACTTGCCAGCATTTTACGTGCTTTTGGCAATTCTAAAACACCACTACAAGCCATGATTATTGCCAGTATTTTTAACGTAGGCTTAGATATACTATTCGTGATGGGATTTGAGTGGGGAATCATCGGTGCTGGTGTTGCGACAGTTATTGCACAAATTCTAGCTGGATGCTTCTGTTTATATCATGTATTAAAATTAAAAGAATATATGCCTACATCAATTTGTAAGGATGTAACATACTATAAAAATCAATTTAGATTAGGAATTCCTATGGCACTACAAAATGTCTTGATTTCAATTGGTGGTATGGTATTAACAAGTGCCGTAAATCGATATGGAACTTATTTCCTTGCTGGATTTACAGCTATGAACAAGCTATATGGAGTGCTTGAAATTTCAGCTGTTTCTTATGGCTATGCCATGGTTACATATACGGGACAAAATTATGGAGCACATCGTTATGATCGTATCAAGAGTGGTGTGAAAAAAGTTGTTTTATTATCTTTGGCTACTTCCATCTTGATTTCTATCATACTTTGGATTTTTGGACCATTCTTCTTATCTTGTTTTATATCAAAAACAAGTGAAGGTGCTAATGAAGCAATGACATATGGATTGAATTTCTTACGATGTTTAACCGTTTGGCTTCCAATTTTATATATGTTACACGCCTATCGTTCTACTATACAGGGCTTATCCAATGCCTTTATTCCTATGGTATCTGGCTTATTTGAGTTATTGATGCGAATCTCTGGAGCTTTGATTCTACCTATCTATTTTGGTAAAGCTGGCCTATATCCTGTAGAAGTGTTGGCATGGATTGGTGCTGTTATAATCTTGGTTCCTAGTTATTATCACATGGAAAGAAATTTTCAAAAAGTTTCAGAAAAACATTGACAAATTGTTTCATGCGGAATAAAATACGTTCATACATAAAGCAAAGGTGCTTATAGTTCATGAAATACATGAGCTGTAAGTGCCTTTTTACTTTTGTATAAGGGAGCTAACTATATAAAATTCAAGTATTTTTTATGAAAAAGTTTGAAAATACAAAATAACTAGATTTTTTAGTTAGTTTTAAATTGATCTTTGAAAATGTGAATATTGGATTAAATTTAGG
>NZ_JACRWH010000099.1:0-2700 GCF_014306155.1 Holdemanella hominis
CGTACTTAGTATATTGTGTTCATCCCTTTTTGTATACAAAAAGGGAAACAACTTAAAGATAAATACAAATAAATCAAGGTAGTTGTATTTGTATCAAAATGTTGATTTTTGACACTACCAAAATGGTAAGGAGGCCAAACTTATGAATTTAAATAAATATGTTAAATTTGATGATTCTAGTAAACAATTTGAGATTGTTACTGGAACACAGGGAAAATACTCTTATGATGATGTGACAAGAGTATCTGTTTTAAATGAAAAGGCAAAATATAAGGGAAAAGGAATTCCATTTACAGCTGTACTTTCAAGTGGACCATTACCATCTGGCTTATTTCAGAATCCATATTTGTATGTTGGAGTAAAGATTGTTTTAAAGAATGAAACTGTATTAGCTATTTATGTGTCAAAAGAAAAGACAATGGTCAATACAGATCAGTACATACAAGATCGTAAGATCGCAAAGAAAATAGAAGGGGTGATTAAGGATGTGTGTAAAATTTCACGATGAAGAAAATAGATTAGAAATAATGGGTGGTGCAAGCTGTTTATATGATGAGATTCAAAAGTGTTCTATTCAAAACGAAGATGCAAATTTTAAAGGTAAAACGAAACCATTTACACATACAATATTAGGTGGAGCTACATTTATGGCGGGTGCAGTAGAACCAATGATGTATGTTGGTATTAAAGTTGTTTTAAAAGATAATAGTGTATTACCAATATATGTTTCCAAGGAAAAAGTGTTATTTAATAGTGATAAGTATTTAAATGATGTTAAAGAAGCAAATGATATATTAAAAAAATTGGAAAAAAGATTGTAATCTTAAAATTGTTGTATTCGAGACATAGGATGTAACAAAAAAATTGAAGAATCGATATTAAGTATAAAGAAAGTAAGGTGAAATAATATGTGGAATCGACAACAAGTTAAAGAACAAGCCAAACAAATCATGAAACGAAACTATTGGAAGATGTTTGTGGTTACGCTGATTGCAGGAATATTGAGTGCTGATTATGTGACTGTTATTCAAACAGTACAAGATTTTGTACCTGATGTTGTATTGCCAAGTATGTTTTCTTCAATCCTCTCTTTTTTATCAATGGGATCTATTGTAGGATTATTATTTTCTATCTTCATTGGTAATGTCATTGTAGTTGGAAAAAGTAGATATTTTATTAAGAACCATGATGTAAATCCTGAGCTTGGTGAAATCTTTAGTGGTTTTAAAGGCGACTATTTAAATGTAGTAAAAATCATGTTTTTGATGAATTTAAAAATATTACTATGGCTATTCCTATTCATAGTGCCTGGATTTATTAAGGCTTATGAATATTCTATGATTCCATATCTATTGGCAGAAAATCCTAATATTACTACAGATGAAGCTTTCTCATTATCCAAACAAATGACGACTGGACAAAAGATGGATTTATTTGTCTTAGATTTATCATTTTTAGGATGGATTATTCTAGGCTTGATTTGTTGTGGAATTGGTATTCTATTTGTGTTGCCATATCCAGAAGCCACAAATGCTGAAGTGTATTTAAACCTAAAAGAATCTGTAAAGAAGGATGAGTGTGTAACTGATTTCTAAAGTGATTAGGGGGTATACGACTGGATGAAAATGAGATTTGTATTTGTAATAGCTAGTCTTTTTACGATTAATTTCATTCATTTACTGGTGTTGAGAAAATGGGAAATGAGTGAAAAAGTTGATAAGGGGATAATGATGTGGTACGGGAGATTAAGTTATAGAAGAAAGTTTATTAGAACATTATGGATAATTCCAATAGATATAGCTATCATGTTTGGGTTTTATTATGAATTTCGTTCACTTCGTTGGACTTGTATAATAGCAGTTATATTAAGTATTATTTTGTTTATCCAAGCTTTCTACAACTACAAAAAATGGCAGGAAGAGATTGTGACAACAGACAATAATGAGAAGAACTAAAATAAACGGAATTATTTGTAACGGACATAATTTCCAAGAACAAATATTATTGGGCGAATAGAAGTGTCTTATGGATTTATTTACATCCAATCCTGGTTTCTAAAAGGTACTGTATCTAAACAAATGACTACCTGACCAAAGTCTGATCTATTCATCTTAGATTTTTCTTTTCTAGGATGGATCATTCTAGGCTTGATTTGTTGTGGAATTCTATTTGTACTACCTTATCCATAATCAACAAAAGCTGAAGTGTATTTAACGCTAAGAGATTTTGTAAAGATATAAGGACGGATACTAGTACTTGTTTGGATACCCAGAAAAATAGGTGAGAATATGAAAAAGAATCGACTTCAAATATATTTAGATGAAGACTTGTCAGATGCTACGCCAAAAGAAAAGCAGGAATCTATTTCCTGGAAGGAATTGCTAGTGTGTGGTTATTGGTTGTTTCAACTTTTAAGAAGATTGTTAGGATTTCATAAACAACCAATCGAACAATATGTACTTGCAGGTATTATAAGTGTTTGTATATTGATTATTTATCCATGGTTAAAAAGAAAGGACGGTGACGCTCATGAATGATAAGAAGAAGATTTTTGGAATCGGTATTGGTATTGTAGTTGGAATTGTTCTACATAGTCTTATAACGCTTTTATGTGGGTAATCCTATGAAAAAGAAAGTGATGATTATTGGTTGTGTTTTACTGGCTTTGATCCTATCGACTGCAATCTATAGAAAACACGT
>NZ_JACRWH010000100.1:0-2124 GCF_014306155.1 Holdemanella hominis
GCTTTTCTGTACGACAGGCAGTCGTGCTTATAGTTGATAATCAATCACCGATTATCAACTGTTTTATTTTAGAGACAATAAAGTACAAGATACTCGTAACACTATACAAAAGTCATTGAAGTAAAACAGTCCCAACAAGGTTGAAATATTTTGTCTACTAAGGATATAGCCAAGTAGTAAGCCATACTCAATGCATTCTCGTGAGGGAGTGTGTGAAGGGAGTTAAAGCGAGAACTCAGGCACCAATCTATCAATGTACATGTGGCGTTCAGTATTGATGATGCTGCGGAAAAAAGCAGAAATCCTATGAATAGATACCAATGACTATATCGATATCTGTTAATACTGGATGTGAAAGCAGGAAGCATGAGTTCAAGGGAAGGCACAGATGATCCTGTGAGGTCTCCGTATTTAATGGACTACCATCTATAAGCGTAGCGAAGTGACGGATAGTGTACGGAGAAGTCAGAGTTACTAATAGTAGCGAAGAAGTTATAGAAATATAATGGAGCGAAGTGGTAACACCTTGTGAGCTTTGAGTAGATGTAGTTGTGTAAGTGCAAATTTTAAGAATATTCGTATTAACCTTAAAAGATATTACATGACAGTGGAAAGGAGATAAGAAAAGACATTATGAATGAACCATTAAAATTCAAATTATTTAGTGTGTATGGAAAAATACTACACAAAGATGTTCTTACAGAAGCTTTTCGTAAAGTGAAGAAGAACAAGGGATGTGCCGGTATTGATAAAGTCAGTATCAAAGTGTTTGAGGAAAATTTAGATGAAAACATAGAGTTGATTTTGAATGAACTTCGAACAAAGACGTACAAGCCTTCTCCAGTAAGACGAAAGTATATACCGAAGAAAAACGGAAAGTTAAGACCTTTAGGAATACCAACTATTAAAGACAGGGTCGTGCAACAAGCACTGGTCATTAAACTTGAGCCCTTCTTTGAAGAAAACGTATTTCACGACAATTCCTGTGGATTCAGACCTAACAGAGATGTTAAGTTAGCCATCAAGAAAATTGTGTCTAGATTAGAAAGTGGATATCTATATATCTATGATTTTGATATAAAAGGTTACTTCGACAATATACCTCACAAGAAACTTATGAAAGTTATCAACAAGTATGTGTCAGATGGAACAGTACTAGACATGATTTGGAAAACACTTAAAGCAGGGTACATGGAAGATGAAATACGATATGAAAACGCAAGTGGCACACAACAAGGTGGAGTTATTTCTCCACTATTGGCGAACATCTATTTGAATGAACTTGACTGGGAACTAACAAAAGCAAATCTTGAATTCGTGAGGTATGCTGACGATTCGATAGTCATGTGTCAAACAAAGGAAGATTTGGAAAAAGCCAAAGTCATAGTTCATGAAACGTTACAACGTCTAGGCCTTGAATTGGCAGAAGATAAAAGTGATGATATTGATTTTCACGAGAAAGACTTTGATTTCCTAGGTTTTACGTTCAACCATTTAAAAATGTCTAAAAATAGACATGTCTATTACACGTTTGGACCATCCGTAAAATCGTTAAAGAAGTTTAAGAGTGATATTAAATCTGTCACCAAGAAGAGTTGTACATACTCCTTTGAGAAGTGGACAGAGATTTTAAACCCAGTCATAAGAGGTAAGTTTAATTACTTCCTTATTCCTTTTCAAGTTGCACGAAAAATCAGACTGTTACTTAACGAACGCGGGTGAGTTATGCATGGCATACCTGCTCTTGATATAACCAAATTAGATGGTTATGTGTGTCAAAGACTACGAGTAAGTTTCTCATGCCGCGGAAAGAAACATGGTGGACAAGCACAAGGTAAATTATTAACTGTCAAATATGATAACAAGTTTTTCATAAAATGTATGGGTCTAGTTACAGGTGCGTATATGAAGGCTCAAATAGTTTTCCCTGGAATTAACATTGATGATTTTATTTTATTGATGGATTCCAATAAAAAGAAAAGTACCTCTTCTCAGAGTAAAAAGAGGTTCTTTCAGTATGCATACACTAAATAAGTCGAATCACAACATTTAAGTCTTTTCTAAAATGTAACTCACATTGGTAAGCCGTATGCCTTAATAGGGCACGTATGGTTTGATAAGGGG
>NZ_JACRWH010000101.1:0-2103 GCF_014306155.1 Holdemanella hominis
GATAATAGGCCACACATTTCTACCTGTATGTCAACAAAAAATTCAAATTTTCAAAAAAAAAGAGGAGCACATTTTTTGTGTTCCCCTCAAAACCGTCATTTCTTAACTTAATGACATTGGCAGTAGCACCCATTGCGGCTAGGGCATTGTCGCCTAAGAAATGACCAACTAATAATGTATCGATTGTATTGTAGAGTTGTTGAAATAGATTAGAAAAGAAAAGTGGAATCACAAAGAAAAGGAGTCCTTTTGCGATGCTTCCTTGCGTTAGTGAATGATTTTTCATGAGATCAGCCTCCTTTTTGAATATAATATAAACCAGATTACTAAAATAGTTCCTTTAATAATGCTTGAAATTGAAATGGCCCACCATACTCCATTTACTCCTAAATAGTGAGATAGCAGAATGGCCATAGGAATTCTCGTAGATGTGAATATAATGGATACAATACTAGGTGGCAGAGTTTTACCAAGTCCATTAAAAGCACCTTGTGTAGCTATTTCTATGCACATAAATAGTTGGGAATATCCAAGTATAATTAGATAGTCAATTCCATAAGGAAGGATATTTGTTTCATGGATGAAACATGAGAATATCGGTCCAGGAAGGAAAATTAAAACGGCTGTTGTTAATAATCCCCATAATCCAACCACTAGCATGCCAGTTTTATAACCTTGTTTTACACGACTATAGTTTTTTGCACCATAATTTTGCGAAGTGAACGCATTGATGGATGCGCTGAATCCATCAGCTGCCATCCATGAGATAGATTCAATTTGCGAGCCTACTTTTTGTACGGCAACACTGATAGCTCCAAAACTTGAGATTAGGCGTGCAATGTACATAGAAATACATGTAAATAACATGCTTTGCACAGAGGATGGAAATCCTATTTTTAATATTTCAGAAATATGATTCAATTCTGGTTTTGACAAGATACGGATATTTCTAAATAGATCAAGATTTTTTGCGTTATATAAAAAGACCAAAGTAACAATGATTTGAGCAAGAATTGTTGCGAGAGCCGCACCGATGACTCTAAGATTGAATACGAAGATGAGTACAGGGTCTAAAATTAAATTTAATACTAGACCGGTTGTTGTGGCTATAAAAGTGCTTTTTGAATGACCGGCAGCCGTAAGGATTCCGGTAAAAATCTGATTCACAAAAGAGAATACAATAAAGCCACATGTAATCCATAAATAATTCTGAGCATCTTGAATAATAGCAGGATCTGATAAATTAAATAATTGAATTAAATACTTTTGAAAAACAATAATAATAATTCCATATATAAGGGCAAAAAATAAGGAACTTTGAAAAGCTGCCTGAATATAATTTTTTGTTTGTTCTTGATTATTAGCTCCAAGACTTTGTCCAACCAAGGCTTGTGATCCAATCTTAGGCATGTTCACAAGGCCGTTAGCCAAATACATGAAATTTCCAGATACACCAATACTGGCAACGGCGCCAGAACCTAAAAAACCAATCCACAACATATCAACCAGGTTATAGGCCATCTGAATAAAATACGTTGCCATGATTGGGATTGCTAATAAACTTAATGATTTAAAAATAGGACCGTGCAGTAGGTTAATACTCTGATTTTTTTTCATACAGGGAATATTTTATCAAGTTTTTAAGAATTTTAAAACAAAAGAATGGATGTGATCGCACATCCATTCCATCAAATACTCTTTTTTAGTTCTCTTAATGCATTTAAGTCCAGTCCAACAATCTCAGAGATTTCTTCAAGTGTTTGATTATTTCTTACAAGCATTTTAATTGCTATTTTGATTTGTGTATTTTTTACACCACGCTCAATACCTTGTTCAATGCCTTGCTTGATACCCATCTGGATTCCTCTGTTTGTTGATTCTTCAAACATTTCATAGAATGCTCTGCACACTTTTACATCTCCTTTCTCGCTTTTCTGGTAGATACTCAATAACTCTTTGTTCTTTGTCGCTACATACGCAAAACACAATGCATCACGATTAAACTCTCGATCTAGATCTTCTTTTAAAACCTGTTTTCTATAGATCATACGCAATAGATCAAAAAAGTCCTGTGTTGCCTTTTCACCTGTATTATACTTGTGA
>NZ_JACRWH010000102.1:0-2006 GCF_014306155.1 Holdemanella hominis
GTGGTTAACTGTCGATAGATTTGTTTAGGAGTTCCTCTATGTCATCAATCTAAAACTGAATATTTTTAGAATATGAGTGTAATTTTGTCTTGACAAAGGTCACTTCATAACAGGTGATGCTTTTATGCCATATAAACATAAAATTCCAATTTATACAGAAAATTTAAATTTGACAGGTGCATATTTTAGACATCAAAGAATTATTGATGGACTTTCATTAACATACGTTGCCGATGCAATTTCTATGAATAAAGGTTTTTTAAGTGATTTGGAAAACGGGAAAAGAAATTTTCCTGATGGAACCATTAATCAATTAAATGATTTTTATAACTTAAAATTCGATGATTCTCTTAAATTTTACATAGAATTAGAAAATAATATTGATGAAATATTTCACGCTCTATGTAATTCCAATACTTTTAAAGAGAAACAATTACTGGAATTAATTTTAAGTAAACGAGACATATATGAAAATAGCAGTGGATTTTTTTTATTTAATCTTTTAAATCTTTTTTATCTAATACGATTTAATTGTAATGAAACCTTTATTAATGATACAAAAAAAATAATCGAGTCTAATTTAGATGCCATTAATTCCAAAGATTTATCAATCTTTTATTGTATTTTAGGTATTTATTATAAAAGAAATCCATCTACAAATTTTGTGGCTGAAAAGTACTTTAAAAAATGTTTGTCTTTATCTTCAAATATTCCTGACATCGCTGCACTTTGCACATTTGAACTAATTAGTATATATGCTGAAACAAACAGATCTGCGTTAGCATATACATATTGCGAAAAATCCAGAAGCATTTTCAATCGATTACAAAACTATACAACAATGTTTTTTATTGATTTTTTTCAATGTAATTGTTTAACAAACTTAGGACTCTATGAAAACTCAATTCAAAAGCTAACTGAATTGCTAAACAATATTGACCAATCGAGTAATAAATATATTTCAACCATTTATCATAGTTTAGCTTGGTGCTATTTATTAAACTGTCAATACAGTGAATGTATAAAATACACAAATCTAGCAATTGAAAACAAAGATCCATCTTGTGGTTTATGTTATTTCATACCCTATTCATATTACAAACAAAATGAGTATCTAAAATGTTTAGATTATATAGAATCTCATTTAGAATATGCAGACGATTTTTACAAGCCTTTTTTGCAAGCTATAAGTGCTCGTATTCAAAAACAAAATGTTGATTTTGAAAAAAAAATCATTTTGTATTATCAGTCACTCTTGCAGAACAATGTATACGAAGATATTCCACTTATTCAAAATTTTATTTTGGATTACTATACAGAAACCAACAATAAAGATATGATGATCAAAATTCTTATTGACATCAAATCATTTAACGATAAAGATTTAACATTAAAAAGTTCTACACTCTTTGTTGATTCATCAAGTTAAGAAAATCGCACTTATTTATCATTAATTAAAGCTTGGGTAAATCCTTATTTACTCAAGCTCTTTGTTTATCTAAATTCCTTTTCTGTTCTAACTGTTTATTATACTCTCTATACTTTGATGAACGTTTTCTTATATAGTCTAGGCTCTTGATCTGACTTCTTAATACTTTAATATCCGGCGTTAGTACTTTTGCTTCTTTAGATATTTTTGCCTTGGCAATTAGATCCTTTTCTTTGTAGGATCTGGAATATAAAGACTTTCTTTTAGCCAGTAATCCATTCATCTGTTTATCTAGTAAGTCTACATAGGATTGATGTTAGCATATAAATAGGACTAGTCAAAAAGAGAAAATTTACACCAGTGGTACAATAGAAAGAGGATGATTCAAAAACAAAGGAAGGTAAAAGAAAATGGCAAATAAAAAGAAACAGTTTGATCAAGAATTTAAACAAAATGCTGTCAATTATTGTTTAACACATCCAGAACTAAGTCGTAAAGAATGTGCTAAAAATTTAGGTATTGGAGATAGTACTTTATACAGATGGAAGCAAGAAGCTAAAGCCAATAACAACCAGGC
>NZ_JACRWH010000103.1:0-1905 GCF_014306155.1 Holdemanella hominis
GGTAGTGTAAAGAATTTATGAAAAACTCGGTATGGGAAGATCGAAATTTGAATAAATTGTTTATACTCTACAAGAATTTCTGATTTACTGTCTATTCTTTAGATTTTAGACAGAAAAAAAGATAAGTGTTCTGAAATTTAGATACACTTATCCCATCGTTTTGATGTAAATCAAAAAAATTTTGGTCTTTGAATTTTTAGTTATAGTATTGAGCACTTAATTCAATCAGCTTAAGCCAACGGTCCTGCATCAATGAATCTTTATTAAATAGATTATCGTCTACTGGTGTTTTGAATTTCAAAGATGAGTGTTGTCTTAGAAAGTTGAAGAAGCAGACGTACAGAACCATATAGTCATTAGCACATTTTAATGTGTGATATCCGTTTGTTCCATAATAGTTTTGTTTATAGGTACGGTTCAAACGTTCTTCAATTTGCTTGTATGGTCTATATTCTTTGGATTCTTCGTCTTTGTTTTTAACGCCAATTACCTGTTTAAGAATAAAATCTATGCCGTTAATATGAAAAAAGAGTTGTGCAGCATTATAGATTGGATTTCCATCTGTAATAAGCAGAAGATCTTCTGGAATGTTCTTGTATTTAGAAAGACAGTCATAAATGGACTGGCATGCATTCTTTGTGTCACGGTTGGCATAGATAGTGTAAGACGTAATGATTTTTGTATGAGGATCCGACCAGAAGAAAACATACTGATTCTTGCCTCTGACTTTGATATAGGTTTCATCACCGGATAAAGTATTGGTCAATTGGTATGGGTAGTTGTCTACTAAAGGTTTGATAAGTTTAGAAACTTTGGAAGCATAGTTGACAACAGTCTGATGAGAAATTTTCAAACCATGTACCTGTCTTAGAATCAGAGCTGTTTTCCGTGAAGAAAGACCATAGTTGACATAGTATGTCAGCACAAGACCTAGAACTTTTTGGTCAAAATGGATCTTGTTTAAATCGAAATCAATATCTTCATGATTAGAAATAGTTTTCAAAGTGTTCATGTCAAACTTGAAATCACGGTAATGATAACGAAATCTATACTGTTTGCTTGAAGTTTCAAGCTCTACGTAATGGCCTTCCTTGTAAAGCTTCTTTTTCTCCTTGTAATAGGAACATTTATTACCAGGACAGACATAGACAACGTAGTTTTTACGGTCATGATGTTTAAAAAGCTTACGGCCACAGTAAGGACAGTAAATACCTGCTTCATCAGAGGCAGTGGTCTTAACTGTGAAGGTATTTCTACAGACTTTGCACCTGTATTGTCCACGACCGTTGTTGTCATAGATGTATTCATGGGGAGCTCCACAAAATGGACAAACGCCTTCAAAAGAAAAATCAGGACGATATCTAACGGGTTTGATTTCCTTTCCAGCTTTGAGAGCTTCTTCGAGAAGCTGTTCAAAATTCAAAGTCTGAACAGTCTTTTCAAATATAGGAGCTTTATCGATTGTGAAATCCGCATAAGGAATCATACGGTCATTGGAAGAAGATTTCTGTTTCTTGATCAGTCTCTTGATTTCTTTGGCTATTAAAGGATGAAGAACATTGATATAGTCATCAAGACGCTGTAAAGAATTCTGACAATCCTGGACCAAGTTAAGGAAGTCAGTATTATTAATCTTACTGTTTAAAGAGTCAGGAATTGAGTCAGCCAAGATCAAAGGCTCAATCTGAGTGAAGAAAATAAAAGCAGAAGACTGAAAATGTTTAAAAAGTTCAATAAGTTGTGGTATACTTTGCACGGGATGAACACCTCTATTCTGGTTCTTGGTCGTACTTAGTATATTGTGTTCATCCCTTTTTGTATACAAAAAGGGAAACAACTTAAAGATAAATACAAATAAATCAAGGTAGTTGTATTTGTATCAAAATGTTGATTTTTGACACTACC
>NZ_JACRWH010000104.1:0-1897 GCF_014306155.1 Holdemanella hominis
TTCGAAATTGACGTTTTAGTTTGTATTTTTATTTCCTGTTCAGTTTTCAAAGATCATCTGCACCTCAGCAGTGCTCATCTATATTACCAAATACTTTTCACTTCGTCAAATGTTTTTTTTATTTTTTTTAATAAAAAAATCAAAAGACTTTTATATATACACATTTTCGACAATTTTAACATTATAATTTCTATTAAACAATAAAGTTGTACTATAATTCAGTTATACATAATAGGAGGATTTTTATGAAGAAATTAGGTTTTGGATGTATGAGATTGCCATTAACAAATCCAGAAGAACCAACTTCTGTTGATTTAAAACAATTTTGTGAAATGATTGATACTTTTATGGATAATGGATTTACATATTTTGACACCGCTTATCCTTATCACCAAAGACAAAGTGAATTATTTGTAAAAAAAGCGTTAGTTGAAAGATATCCACGAAATTCATTTACTTTAGCCGACAAATTGCCTGTCCCATTTATGAAAACAAAAGAGGATGCAAAAAGAATTTTTGATGAACAATTGGAAAAATGTGGAGTTAATTACTTTGATTATTATCTTCTGCATTCTTTAAATCGTAATCATTACCAAACTGCTTTAAAATTTGGTTGTTTTGATTTTATTAAAAAAATGAAAGAAGAAGGTAAAATAAGAGAAATTGGATTCTCATTTCATGATACTGCTGATATTTTAGACAAAATTTTGACTAAACATCCTGAAATGGATTTTGTTCAACTTCAAATCAATTATCTTGATTGGAATAGTGAAAGTGTACAATCTAGATTATGTTATGAAACGGCTGTTAAACATGGAAAACAAGTTGTTATTATGGAACCTGTTAAGGGAGGAAGTCTTGTGCGTGTTCCTGAAGATATTCAAACTAAATTATTAACTTTAGATGGATCGTTATCTATTGCATCATGGGCAATACGATTTGCAGCAAGTCTTAAAAATGTTCGTGTTGTACTTAGTGGTATGTCAAACCTTGAACAATTAAATGACAATATTTCATATATGAAAATATTTAAAGCGTTGACACAAGAAGAAAACGATTTCTTGATTAAGCTAGGTGATCAAATTCGAACATTTATTGCTATTCCATGTACTGCATGTAACTATTGTACTCCTGGTTGTCCAAAACACATCTGTATACCTGAATACTTTAATCTATTCAATAAAAGAAAACAAAATTTATCTAAAGGTAAATCAACAGAATATGATGATTTAAAAAATGAACATGGAAAGCCATTAAATTGTATTGAATGTGGACAATGTGAGCGTGTATGTCCACAAAAGCTTCCAATTATCAGTAATCTAAAGAAAGTAGCGGATGAATTTGAATAAATTTAACGCAAAAAGAAACAAAATTGTATTTTATTCTTCAAATGATATTGGGGATAAACCAATCCTTTCAAAAATTAATGAAGATATGAATTTTTATAAAAACACAGATATAGAAGATACAGTATTAGGTAAAGCAGCTGCTTATCTACACCTTCTTGCAAAAATTTAATTTGTTTATGCTCATGCTCTAAGTGAAACTGCAAAAATTTATTTAGAAAAGAATAATGTTTCTTTCATATACGATAAACTTGTTAAGGAAATCCGATATAGGACAAACACAGATATGTGTCCATTAAAAAAATCCGTGATTCATATAGAGGACACCAGTTACCGCATAAATTGCATTAGAAAATACAATTAAAGAATTAATGAATCTGAAAAAAGCCAAGTCTTTTATTTACTTAGACTTGGCTTTTGAATATAAAAGGAAAAAAAAAGGACCCGGCAGCTAGCTATCTTCGCAGGGGCAAGCCCAACTATTGTCGCCGTGAAAGTGCTTAACTTCTGAGTTCGGGATGAGTTCAGGTGTGTCCACTTTGCTATCGCCA
>NZ_JACRWH010000105.1:0-1827 GCF_014306155.1 Holdemanella hominis
TTAATATCTTGTATATTGAATTCGGATTCGTCTAAATTTGTAATAATACTTTCGTAGGTATCATCACTAATTTTGAAACGTACAACACGACATTCAAAATCAAAATAAGGGCTTCCGTCAAAAAAATTCAAATTTCCAAAAAAAAAGAGGAGCACATTTTTTTGTTCCCCTCAAAGCCGTCATTTCTTAATTAAATAACATTGGAAATCTCTGACTTTTTTATTTATGTAACTGCTTCAAATGCTTTATCCAAATCTTGAATTATACCATCAATGTTTTCACATCTTATGCTTAAACGAATTGTGTTCGGACGAATTCCCTGATCTAGTAACTCATCTTATGTACATTGTGAATGTGTTGTTGTCACCGGATAAATCACTAACGATTTAACATCCGCAACATTCGCCAATAAGGAGAATAATACTAGATTTTCTATAAAATCTTTAGCTTTTTGTGTATCCCTCTTAATGTCAAACGTGAAGATATAGCCTCCTCCATTAGGAAAATGTTTTTTATACAACTCTTGTTGATTAGGATCTGTAGAGACGCTAGGATGAGATACGCTTTCTACTTGAGCATGATTATTCAAATATTCGACGACTTTTAATGCGTTATTACTATGACTTTCCACACGTAAGGATAATGTTTCTAACCCTTGTAAGAATTAAAATGCATTGAAAGGAGAAACTACAACTCCTGTATCTCTTAAAAGAATTGCACGCCCTTAGTGACGAATGCTGCAACTCCATATGTTTGTGTAAAACTTATACCATGATAACTTGGATTTGGTTTTGTCAATGAATCGGATTTACCGCTAGCTTCACAATCAAATTTTCTTTCCTCCATCAACGATAACACCACCAATACTAGTTCCGTGACCTCAAATAAATTTTGTGGCTGAATGAATAAAAATATCAGCTCCATATTCAATTGGTCTCACTAAATACTATGAGGCGAATGTATTATCCACTACTAATGGAATCTTATGTTTATGAGCAATCTTTGTGATTGATTCAATATCTACTACATCAGAATTTGGATTACCCAATGTTTCAATATACAAAGCCTTTGTCTTTTCATTAATAGCACTTTCAATTTCTTCTTCATTAAAGATAGCTACAAAGTTTGTTTCAATCCCATACTTAAGTAGAGTGTTCTCCAATAAAATTAAATGAACCACCATATATATTTTTGGCTGAAACAATATTGTCCCATTTTGAGCTAAATTTAATATTGTATATGTAACAGCCGCTGCACCAGATGCTACGGCTAACTCAGCTACACCACCTTCAATAGCTGCTATACGCTTTTCAAATACATACTCACTTGCATTCGTTAAACATCCATAAATATTTCCTGCATCACTCAATCCAAAACGTGCTGCTGCATGATCGCAATTTCTAAACACATAAGATGGTGTTTGATAAATAGGCACTGCACGTTCATCAGTTGTTGGATCTGTTTGTTCTTGTCCTACATGTAGTTGTAATATTTCGAATTTAAAATTTCGTTGATCTCAATTTAATTTAGTTATAATCATCCTCTTTATTTAATACTATTCTTATATGTTTTCTATGATAAAAAATGTTTATTATGGCAACGATAAATACAATTATTTACATTGTATTTAAATTTCTTTTATTTTAAGATAAAAAAAGCATCAAGTCATATAAAATGATTTGTATGGGCGCTTTTCATTTGCCAAGTTTTGTTTACATCTCTATTTAATTCTATACTTCAATTATGGACACCACTTATCATTCAAACATTCCAATTGAAACTCTATCATTATTAGATTGTGATGTTAAAAACTTCAATTTTATTCAT
>NZ_JACRWH010000106.1:0-1787 GCF_014306155.1 Holdemanella hominis
GATTCATCTATTTTTAAATTAAATTCTGTACACATGTTTCATTACCTCACTTACAGGTAAATTGTACAAGTCTATTTGACATTAATGATGTCTATATCCTGTTTTATTAAATGTGTCTTTGTTTAGAAAAAGAAAAAAGGAAGAAAACTCTCCCTAACAAACCATCCACTCGGGATAGAATTGAATCCCATTTTTGATCATACGATGAATCAAAGGTCTTCCTAAAGTTTGGAAATAATGTTCAATCGTAGTGACTTGTAAAACCAAAAAATCTGCTGTCTTACCAATTTCAATCGAACCACGATCTGATAAATTAAATTCTTTAGCTGGTAAAGACGTCATACTTTCGAGTAGTTTTCTAGAACACACTCGATGTGTTTGAAACAATACATAACTCATAGGTGCCATGCTATATACATAGGAGTTTGGAAGTCCAAATCCACAACTCATTAAAAAAGTTTCTGGAATTTTATCATTTAATTCATTTAAACGATGTAAAACCGGAAGCTTAGGCTGATTCTTTTTATAAAAAACATCCTGTTCCAACTTCATTCTTTGCGAATTCGGATTGTCACAAATCAAAGTTAAGATTCCATTTTGACGCATCGCATATAACGCATTGATATCTTGTCTTAGTTGATCACCCAAACGTACGTGTGTAAAACTTTTAAATTGACAATCAATAAAAGCTGGTACAACACATTCACCTTGCGCATCAATCACTCGTGTTGCAGGATCTAGCCATTCTTTATAAGAACCCGTATTGATTTCAATAATCTTATCATGGTGACATGCAATAAAGGCACGATGTAAGATTGTAAAATTCTTATCACATGTATATAAATTTTCAATATTTTTAATCAGTAAAGTTGCCTTCATGATACATGTGACCTTCCTTTCAATAGATGTTATAATAATTATACAACGAGGTGATGCGAATGTCTTTATTTAATCGAAGAAAGAAACCTATAATAGTAACAATCCATGGATTTGGAAGAAATCTAAGTCATGAATTCGATCCATTAGCGAGCTATTTAAAGGCTAAAAAATATGAAGTGATTCAATTTGATATGTATGATTTAAACAATCCAAATGATGCCAACTACAAAGATTGGGTGCAAAGATGTGAAGCCAAATTAAGTCTTGCCATTAAAGAAAATCCCAATGTCATTCTAATTGGATTCTCCATGGGAGGTGTAATCGCCAGTTATTTGGCTAGCATTTATAAAGTGCAATCCTTAATCCTTTGTGCACCGGCCTTTGAATATCTTGACATCAAAAAAGTAACAGGCTTATTTAAAAAATCGGATAAAGAAAAGAAAGGTCCAAGTTCAAAGCAATACCAAGCCTTCACAAAAATTGTTTCTCAATATAAAGAATCTATTTCACAAATTGAATGTCCAATCCTTATGTTGCATGGAACAAGTGATGAAGTGATCGCTCCATCAAGTTCTACTCATGCCTATAAAAAAATTCCGGTCCAAAAGAAACGATTAATATATATTGAAGGTGCCAAGCACAGAATGTTGTATGATGGAAGAATGGAACAGACTGTATTTACAATCATCGAACAAATGCTTGAAGATAAGATATTTTAAGAACTATAATTATTAATGTAATATGCTTCTTTTTTAAGTCTGAAAAAGTAGACCGATATTCAATTTAAAAGGCGCTCTAAAATAGTGTAGGGTTATGTGAAAATACCGGCTTTAAATTATTGTAGGGTTTCCGTATTAGGTTAAGAAAACTTAAATTTATGAATTTACTAAAAATGGGTCATATTCACC
>NZ_JACRWH010000107.1:0-1725 GCF_014306155.1 Holdemanella hominis
GGCTATGTCACAACAAACAGTTGATAAATAGCCATTTTTATAGGGGAGTATCAGAACTCCCCTACAAACTGTTATTTGCAGTTATCTATACTCATTTGGAATTTCGATATGAAGTGTCTCACACAATAACTTCACATCATGTGCATCATTTTCATCAAACTCGTATCCCAGATGGAACATTACTTGACTATATGGTTCAATACAGGAAACCTCTATTTCCTCAATTCTTCCTTTACCCGAAAAAGTTTCTACCGGAAAACAATCCCCATCATAAAGAATTTCACCTTCGTCCGTATATTCAAAACAATGCAAATCAATAATTCTGTTTTTCAAATCTTCCCATACAGTATGGTTCAATGTTGTATATTCCATCTTAATCTCATAAAAGCCATTAGCTTTCATTATTTCTATAAAGTTCTGATAATCGTTCTTTTCTACAAAAATGTCAATATCATTATGGGCTCTTGACTGATATCCAAGAAGAGCATCTACACCCCAGCCACCATCAAGAAAGACTTTAATCTCCGCATCTATTGCAAATTGAAGAATCTGTTTTACATCTGTTATATTGACCATCTTATCATCTCCACAAATTCTAATTAGGCGACCAGAGGAACTGCTGGTCTGTTTGATAAATCTCTGCATTTAGCAGTTTTCAATGTTGCCAAAACGAAAGTTAAGAAGATGTTCCTTTTCTCCATGTCGCTTTCTTTGGCGTAATTTACAAGGTTATTCCACACAAGATAGTTGTTCAGATACTTGGTAGAAACACCGTTAAAGCCACGCATAAACCTCTTTAGCTGGCTATGGTAGCTATTGATATGTTGGATATTATAAATGCCTTTCTTGGCTTTGCCAGTCTTTAACTGCACAAGGTCAATGCCATTGGCATTTGTAAATCTCACATAGGAGTTCATCTTGTCCGTAACAAGAGTGGAATTGGTCTTAATCCTACCATCATAAATATGATGTAAATCTCTTGTAGAAACTCTACCAGTATTCGTAATCTTGGAGATAGACAAGCCATTCCTATTAACCGCACAAGGAACACATACCTTTTCTTGGGACAAGCCTCTGATATGTGTAGAATGACCACGCTTATGAGCCTTGCGTGGCATAGCAAATGTCTTACTCTTGCTATGATTGCCCTTGTACGAGATGGCGAAAAAAGTTTCGTCAGCCTCAATAATGCCGTCAAGGGTAACATCGTCTGCCATATTCTGAAGTGCATCCAAAATCTTGTGTCTCCAAAGGAATGCGGTGTTTCTGTGAATCCCACAAGCAACAGCAGTCTTACGAATGGATAAGCCATTCATCATACAATCAATGTACTGCTCCCACACGGACAAGTCTTTTCTTGTACCAGACACAATGGAGTTCGTAGCAATCACGAAGGACTTGCCACAATCCTTACATACATATCGCTGTGTGCCATCTTTACGATGACCATTGCGAACCACATGGATACAGCCACAAAGAGGGCATACACGACCATTTGCAAAGCGTTCCTTTGCTACGAAATCTTCAATATTCAAAGACTTTACAAAGGCAGGACTTAAAAGCATTGTTTTAAGGCTTTCCTGCTCTGCGACAGTCAACTTACCGATAATATCTAATGCGTCTTTGATAGTAGGCATATCCAATTACCTCCTTCGGTGGTACTGTTTCTTACTATTATTATACGCTATTTCTCGTTAAAAATCAACCATTTGTTGTGACAGAGCC
>NZ_JACRWH010000108.1:0-1693 GCF_014306155.1 Holdemanella hominis
GGATATTTAAATTCTTGTAGGGTCGAACATAGTCCTTAAATTTTTATAGGGTCGTTTTATAAGTAGTAAAAAAATTCTATAAAATATCGTAGGGTCGTGTTCGTCCCATTTTTTTATATTTCCTTAAAAACAAAAAAACCTTCCATAGTAGAATCATATTTGGCCTAATGATTTTCATGGAAGGAGTGATTTTTATCACTGATGAAATTATAACAGATATTCTAAACATTGAACTAAAAGACTTGGAAGATTTTTCAAGCTATTCAAAAGATGGTATTTTGTATCATGATTTTACTCTCAAAAGAAGAGAAACTTCATGTCCAAACTGCGGTTCGTATTCATGCAACATAAAAGAATATAAAGTTCGAAAAATCAAACATTCTGCATATAATCAGCGTAATTGTGTGCTTCTCTATCATGCTAGAAGATTTGTATGTAAAGACTGTGGAAGGACTTTTTATGAACCAAATCCTTTTGTGGCTACCGAACATTCAATAAGTAAACTCACTATTATAAACGTACTTAATGAGCTGAAAGAATACAATTCAACATTTTCTTCAGCTGCGAAGCACAACAATATATCAAGTACACAAGCTGAAGCTATATTTGATGATTATGTGAACATACCTCGTCAGACACTTCCCAGAGTCATTTGTATAGATGAGATCTATTCAAAAACATCTAGAAAGAATAAATACTCTTGTCTTCTTTTAGATTTTGAAACTAGCAATCTAATCGATGTCATTATAAACAGGCGCAAAACCACCTTGTTAAACTATTTTGAAAAGATACCTAAATCAGAAAGAGAAAATGTAGAATATGTATCTATGGATCTTTATGAAACTTACAGATCTGTTGTAAAACTACGTCTTCCAAAAGCTAAAGTATGTGCGGATCCGTTTCATGTGATCAAAAACTATAATGAAGCCTTAGATAAAGTTCGAAAACGCGTAATGAACAAGTTCCCAAAAAAGTCTGTTGAATATTACCTTTTGAAAAAATTCAATTGGACCCTGTTCAAAGATGAAGTTCGTGAAAACGAATCAAAATGGAACAAGAAACTACACAGGTATATCAACTACCCACAAATTCTGGACCTTATTCTTGGAATATCTGATGAATTAAGGACTGCGTACTATTTAAAGAGTGATTACGTGTATTTTAATAAGCATTCTAATTTAGAAAATGCAGAAAATGATTTATGGAAACATATCGAAGAAATGAAAAAGAGCAATATTCAAGAAATTTTAAAATTAAAAAAGACACTGATTAACTGGTCTCAAGAAATAATCAATTCTTTTACTTTTATAGATGGTCGACGCATTACGAATGGAATCATGGAATCCAAAAATGGAATCGCAAAAGAAATTAAAAACAACGCAAAAGGATATAAAAACTTTCTGAGATATAGAAACAGATGCCTTTATTGCATGAATAAAACTACAAAGCCAAATTACGCAGGTTCACACAAATCTATTCGTATGAAAGGTTGGCCTAGAGGACGTTACAAGAAAAATAAATAAAACATCAAATAAATCATTAGACCAAAAAAAGGGTCATTTCACCAACAAAGTGGTGAATATGACCCATTTTTAGTAAATTCATAAATTTAAGTTTTCTTAACCTAATACGGAAACCCTACAATAATTTAAAGCCGGTATTTTCACATAACCCTACACTATTTTAGAGCGCC
>NZ_JACRWH010000109.1:0-1690 GCF_014306155.1 Holdemanella hominis
TGTTCAGCGTATCCAGTGTACTCAATGTAAATCCACTCATGCCTTGCTTCCAACTAATTTTGTTCCTTATACTCAGTTCACTTATCTTTTCATTTACTATATTGTCACGCTTGATGAGAATGATGATTTGATTACTTCTTTTGAAGTTGCTCTACAAACGATTCGTAAAGTTAAAGCTCGTGTAATCGAATTTTGGGATTCACTCTTCCCAGACTGGAGAGATTTCAAACAGGATGACTTGAAAATAGAATCTTTAAAGCGTCACAATATTCTCTTTGGATCCACTAGAAGTTATTGTAAACTTTGTGTACTGTCACCAACAGGGTCGTAACTCTGATTCTGATTTCTTTTGGTATTATGTCATTGAAATCAGAAAGGAGATGATCTTATGATCGAAAATGATGCTTTCAAGCTGCTGTTAATCAATCTTTTTCACCTGAATCCTGATGATATTGCCAATATTCTCTGTACTACGTTCAATAAGATGATGGTTCTTGTTGTGACTCTTGCAGACAAACATCAGGCTTGTCCTTACTGTGGGTTTACTGCGCCTAAAATCAAGGAGTATGTAACCAAGGAGATCACTCATTCGGCTCTTACCACACAGAAATGCATAATAAAATACAGGGCAAGACGCTACAAATGCTCATGTTGTGGAAAGACCTATTATGAATTCAATCCTTTTGTCTTCAAATCCCAGAAAATATCGATTCTTACTGTGCATAATATTCTGAAGGATCTGAAAGATTTTAATGAGACATTTACTTCTGTTGCCAGACGATATCATGTTTCTCCAACTTCTGTATCCACTATCTTTGATAATCATGTGGATATTGGCAGAAACCCGCTCCCGGAAATCATTAATTTTGATGAGGTATATGCCTTCAAATCCGAAAAGAGTAAATATGTCTGTGTCCTGCTTGATTTTAAAAAACAGATTCCTGTTGATGTTCTTCCAAATCGTAAAAAGGAATATCTTTTAAACTACTTTCAAAAGATCCCTTTAGAAGAACGCAAAAAGGTAAAATACGCCTGTTCAGACATGTATGAAGTATATCGAGATGTCGTACATAAAGTGTTTCCCGAGTCAAAACATTTGTTAGATTATTTTCATCTTTCACAAGATTTTCACAAAAAAATGAACGAAGTACGTATTAAAGTCATGAAAGGATACAAAGACAACAAGGCTTCAGATGAATATTATCTTCTCAAGAAATTCAACTGGCTTTTATTCAAAAATCCAGAAGATGAAGATAAATATGGAAGACTGTTTGATGTAGAACGTGAGCGTAAATACAACTCTCATTTTAAAAGTTATATGAACTACTACGATTTAAGAAAGAAAATACTCGAAATCAATAATGACTTAACTATTTGTTACTCATTAAAACTAGAACTTGTAGACTTCTATTCAAAATCTACTATCGATAATGCGCAAGTGAATCTGGAACATCTGATTCGCAGCTTCATTGATACAAACATTGAAGAAATGATCAAATTCTCCAATAATCTTATTAACTGGAAACAGGAGATTATCAATTCATTTACGATTGTAGGTACTGAATATAAAGTTGAAGCAGACAAAGGCCAGGTGGTGGTCTGCAATAAAAAAGTGAATAATGCGATCATTGAGAATCGAAACAAGATTATCAAGTGTATCAAGAACAACGCCAATGGCTACACCAACTGG
>NZ_JACRWH010000110.1:0-1665 GCF_014306155.1 Holdemanella hominis
TGGCTCCTTTTTTTGGTTTTGACGCCTATATTATAGAGGAGCTTTTCTTATATGAAAAGTTCACCCAATGGGTGATAAGAAAAATTCGTAGATTTCCTTTAAATTAGGAACATTCTACGAATTTTTATATTTTCATGAATAATTCCGTTTATATATTTTTTAAAATGTAGTAGCAATACTACAAATTTCGCTGTGCTTTCAAATAAAAATACCATCCAGACAATAGTATCTGGACAGTTCGTTATTTCTTAACTTAATGACATTGGAAATTGTTCCCCCCTTTGAACAAAGACTTATTTATTTGGATCTACTGAAATGGCTTCCGTTTGAACACCATCTACTAAGTTAAAAACTAATACAGACTTCTTAGGTAAATGTGTCTTATCAAATGTGAATGAACCAGTTAAACCTTCAAAATCAGAATCTGCAATTGCCTTTTGTAGAATAGCACCAGTCTTAGCTGATTTTTCCAGGGCTTGTAAAACTAAATTAGCAGCATCGTAAGCTAATGCAGAGAACATATTTGGAGCTTCTCCATATTCTTTAGTATATGCATCAACAAATGTTGTTAAAGTATCGCTTGCATTAACTGTAGTATAAGCAGTTGAATAGTAGCAGTTATTTAAATTTTCTTTACCTGCAAGTTCTGCTAATTTTTCTGATTCAAATACATCATCACCTTTATCTTTTACTTTCGTGATAATACCGGCAAAGTCAGTGTCTTTAGTGTTATAGCTTTCTGTAGCTACAACTTCTCCACCTAAATCTTCAAATTTTGTGTAAATTCTTTAATTAGACCCTTTCCATAATCACTAACTTCGTTAATGATAACAGCTTTTTTCTTACCTAAGTTTTCATATCCAAATTTAGCCATTGCCTTACCTTGATATGAATCTACAAAACAGATACGGAACGCATATTCATAAGGAGAATCTCCATTCATTGTTGCATCTACCTGAGTAGCAGATGGTGAAATGACTGGAACTTGGTTTTGATCCGCTACTGGATATGTCGCAATAGAAGCACCTGAAGTTGCAGGTTCAACTATAAAAGCTACACTATCTTCAGTCATCAATTTTGTAGCTGCTGAAGTAGATTCACTAGCATCTCCTTTATTATCCATTTTGACAGCTTTAATTTTATATTTTGAATCCTTGTTTGCGTTATTTTCCTTGATAGCTAGCGTTGCACCTTTATACTCAGCTTGACCATAAGAAGCTACAGCACTAGACAATTCATAGTTCAAACCAATCTTGACCGTATCTCCTTCCTTTAATTCAGTTGCAGCAGTTCCACTTCCTGAACTACATCCGACTAACATGCTTAATGCAACAGCACTAGAAGCAAACGTTTTTTATAATTTACCTTTCATAATCTATACCTGGTATATTGTAATTGACCCATCTAGCTGGTCATTTACAACATACTTCTCCTTTCTTTCAACCTCTAATAACCGTAGTTGAAGACGGCTTTGTTAATTTGTAACATTGAATATGTGAATGTGGATTTGTACATTTAATACCTGTAGCTTGACTACTTTCGAAAAGTTCTTACCACACCTTATTCCAAAACAGTGATTAGTTAGATGAGTCTTTGAATTCGTATTTTGAACCAGGTTTTGTGGTCTAAGTGTTGTGGATAACCATTTTCACACGTTTCTATAAA
>NZ_JACRWH010000111.1:0-1541 GCF_014306155.1 Holdemanella hominis
TATTATGTAGTTATGGAATTGCACAATTTCTAGGAAGAGTATTAGGTGATAAACAGGCAATAGTGCAATATGGACTTGCGGGTATAATCGTGATTTGTGCACTCGCTTTCTATATTTGGCTACGAAGAAAGTATAGGTAATGATTATGAATGATAAACAGAGGGAATAATAGATAAATTGTATGTTGAATTATAGTATAAAAATAATACAGAGAATTATTTTATTTGCTTTTATACTCTTACTCACTTTCAATATGGCTGGTTGCAAGCGCAATACTATTACCATTCAGTATATGCTTGAAGTTCCTAATCTTCAATTTGTCGAAACTAGATACTACTTTGATGGACAATGGCGGATTGGAAGTAGATTGCGTGAAAAAGATGACGAGTTGTTAGATGTCGGCAAGGTTTATACGGATAGTATTATTAATAATAAAATAACATGTTTGGACAATTTTGATTTATCAACATTTCAGGTTGAAGTATTTTTGATAGACTCAACCAGTAGTAATACATATGCACATAGTGATCTTTTATCAATACCTGTTGAATATGGAAAATCGTATACAGTGATTATTGGAGGAGATCCTGAAACGGGTTTGAATCTAAGGCTTAAATAAAATCAGTATAAAGATTGTTGGGATATCATAAACAACCAATCGAACAATATGTACTTGCAGGTATCATAAGTGTTTGTATATTGATTATTTTCCATGGTTAAAAAGAAAGAGAAGGTAGAACTATGAAGAAGTATGCAGCGACATTGCTAAGTGTATTCTTGGTTTGTGGATGTTCGAATATAACACCAAATAATGAAAAAGTAGAGGTTAGTCAGGAAAAGCTAGAGAATATGACAGCCTTATATACTGGTCTTGCAGAAGCGAATGAAACTATAGATAATAAGTCGAAGATTGGTGTATGGGCCTATTATGAGGATGGTACAAAAGAATTTATTACGGAAGGATGGACTGTCAAAGATCCTGTCACATTGGAGGCAGGAAAGACTTCAGAAGTTACTGTTGAATATCAGAGTTTAGAAAGTACGATTTCAGTGGAGTGCAGTGAAGTGGATGAAGCATCCTTTAAGGCGGAGTCACAATCACCAGATCAATCGGATTTGGAGGTTACACATTCTAAGTGGTATGGAAAGAAATTGACATATACAGGAAAAATCATAGCTCGTGTAGATGATAAAGATTTTAGAGGATACATGATCAATATCTTTGATGATAAGTCTTATGTTAGTGTGCTTGATTACAATAAAGAATTTGATTTTAAAGAAGGTCAAACCGTTACATTCTGGGCATATGGTCTTGGGCGTGTGGAAGCAAAGGGTTTGTTTGGAAAAGAGAGAAGTTGTATTGCGTTTAAGGCAAAATATATGGAAGAAGTATAAGTGCGTATTCGAAAAATTGAAAATGGTGGTAGTGTAAAGAATTTATGAAAAACTCGGTATGGGAAGATCGAAATTTGAATAAATTGTTTATACTCTACAAGAATTTCTGATTTACTGTCTATTCTTTAGATTTTAGACAGAAAAAA
>NZ_JACRWH010000112.1:0-1503 GCF_014306155.1 Holdemanella hominis
TCCGTCCTAATCGCCAGAATGAACGGAAAGTGAAAGCCAAATCACCGGTATCTTTCAACTATCGATATGATTAACACCTAATATTATATATTTTTTAAAATGTAGTAGCAATACTACAATTTTCGTCGTGCTTTCAAATAAAAACACCATCCAGACAATAGTATCTGGATGGTTCGTCATTTCTTAACTTAATGACATTGGTGCTACTGCCGCTATCTTTGTATTGATTGTTCAGTTTTCCAACGGATGTGGAACAGGATTTAGTATTGTTACAGCAAGATATTATGGTTCTAAAAATGAAAATGAACTAAAGAAAAGCGTTGCAGCATCTCTAATTTTAGGATTGATCATCTCCATTGTGATCACAATCGTTTCCTATGTTTCGATGCCATATCTATTAACAATTCTAAAGACTCCCAAAAGTATTTATCACGATTCATTAAACTACATTCGATGCATATCTGCCTTTTTAATCATCACCATGTTCTACAATTTAGGTGCCGGTATGTTACGAGCTATTGGCGATAGCCTAAGACCATTGATTGTACTTTTCTGCTCATCTATTATAAATATTGCGCTTGATATTGTATGTATCACAATACTCGATATGGGTGTATTTGGCGCAGCTGTAGCTACTGTTATTGCCCAAGTCATTTCAACTATAATTTGTTTCTTTTTAATTTTGAGAAAAGCTAAAATTTTGATACCTAGAAAAGAACATTTCCAAATTAAATCTTATATGATCAATGATTTGTTGGGACAAGGCTTTTCGATGGGGTTTATGTTTTCAATCGTATCCATTGGAACCATCATTCTTCAATCTGGAATCAACAGTCTAGGCACTCAAATCATTACAGCCCATACGGCTGCTCGAAAATTAATCTCGTTATTTTGTCTGCCTCTTTCTACATTGGCAGCCTCAATGGCAACGTTTGTCTCTCAAAACAAGGGAGCTCAAAATTATGAGCGAATTATAAAAGGGGTTCGTCTTTCAAACATCTGCGGTATTATATATCCCATCTTTTTAAGTATACTTATTTATTTTACAGCTGAAAATCTAGTCCACCTTTTATCTGGATCCAACACGCATGCCGTACTACAAAATGGCGCCATGTATCTAAAAATCAATATTCCATTTTTCATAGTATTAAGTATACTATTGAATTTAAGAAATGCGATTCAAGGCTTTGGATATAAAATAACACCTTTATTCTCTAGTATAATTGAACTCATTGGAAAAATTGTCTTTACATTATTTTTAGTTCCTACATTTAAATATTTAGGTGTATGCTTTTGCGAACCCATTATTTGGTGTTTAATGGCAAGCCAATTAATCTATTCATATCAAAAAATCATAAAACCATTTAAAGCGCAGAATTATTAAGAATATATAAAACTGGATAGGGATAAATCAACCTTTAAAAGTCATAGGGATTTTAACTCTGAGAAAGAGATATCCTTTAAACACTTTTAGGGTGAACATTTCCTATCTTTTTGTTACAG
>NZ_JACRWH010000113.1:0-1501 GCF_014306155.1 Holdemanella hominis
ACACATTTTTTGATGATTTTCCACGACAAAAAGATTGGATTTCTCCAATTTTTTAAATTTTTGTTTATAATGTATTCAAGACTACCTTTCATATGTGGTCTTGTTTTTGCATATACCGTATATTATTTTTAACAGTTTGGCGGTACATGCGGTTTTGGCAGCTTTCGAATTTAGCGGGTTCGATTGCTGCTTTTTCTTTTGATAGAATCGATTCACTGGATTATCTTTAGCTCCTCTTATAGAACATCCTACAGCCAGAAACAATAGACACCTTAGATATTTATTTCCTTTTTTGGATATCTTTAAATGTTTTCCATCCTGGTCTCCTGACTGATATATATGCGGATCCAATCCTGCATATGCCACAAGTGCTTCTCTTGATTTAAATTCTTCTATATCTCCAATCTCTGCAATGATTCTTGCAGCAAGATTGGGCCCTATTCCATCAATGCTTGAGATATATCTATATTCTTCTAAAGTAGAAGCAACTGTTATCATTTCATTCAATGTTTTTTCACATTCCCTCTGTGTTTCGATTACCTTATCAAGTAATATTTTAAATATTTCAACTTCTACATCATCCTTTTCACATCCGGGATATGTCTTTTTCGCAAATTCTATTATTTTTAATGCATATTCTAAAGATACCTTATGAGTATGACATGTATTTTTCTCAAGATATCTGGCAACTGTTTCAGCCTTCTTGTTCTTCAATAAATCCGGATGTGGATATTTCTTTAGGATTGTCATTGGAATATCACTGTATCCATCCTTAAATAAATCAAGATATCCCGGAAAACAGATGCTTAACTGATTTTGAAATGTAACCTTGTATTTTATAAGATGATTCAACTGATCTTCATACAATCGATTCTTTTTCCTGAGCCAGTTATGTGTTTCATCCTTCTTTGTTAGTTCCATCATTTCTTCTTTATCGTAATAAACTTTTGAAATAGATATTGGATCAAGCTTATCCGTCTTCTTATTATGTATTTCTTCTTTCCGCTTTCTGGCAGATTCTAAAGGATTGATTATATATGTCTTTATACTGTTCTTACTTAGAAATCTTTCTAAAGGTTTTGTATAAACACCGGTTGCTTCAAATACGGCACATACCTTTTCATTGGTTTCAGCTTCCAGCTTCTGAATATCTTCTAGAAGTCTTTTGAATCCTTCAATATCATGATCAATTTTCTTTACTTTACCAAAACGTTTATTGTTCTTGATAAAACACATGTAATGACTGTTTCCATTGGAAACATCAATGCTTACAATTGGACTTTCCATACAATACTTCCTTTCATTAAACAGTAGAGATAACTTCCAAATTTCTGCTCCATATTGTTTCGTTTTACATACTGACTTGATTCAATTACCGTCTTTTTAGATATAAGCTTATTCATAAACAGAAATAGGAAGAATGACGTTTTTTTTCACTGACTCAAAGGTCTAAAAAGAGCTACGTCATTTCTTCTCTAAGACTTTGTTCTCATTACATGCC
>NZ_JACRWH010000114.1:0-1467 GCF_014306155.1 Holdemanella hominis
TTGTTGATTATGAGGAACGACAAAAAGGACTATCGTAATAGCCAACATTTTGCATTTGCCTTTTAGTTGCTGAATTATTTTTTTACAATCATCTTATGATCACATTCAGGGCAGTGCATCATATAGTTTTCTTCAGGTTCATTTGGAAATAATTCATCGATTAACCATCTAGGTACTTCTTCTTCGTAACCGCATTTTGTACATTTCATCAATACATCTTTTTCTGTATGTTCTGTCATTTCTCTTGTCCTCCAATGGATTATATGTATAAGTATACTGCATAATGGCTCCACATTTACATTGAATTGGGTCTCTATTAAAAGAATCAATCAAATGAGTGCGGTACTTCAATTTATTGAGTTTGTTTTTAAGAGCTTTAGTTCTTGTTTCACGAGAATAATCCTTGTTCTTTTTGATTCCAAGAAGTGCATGTACTTTATCTAGAGTTTTCTTAGAAGCATTGGCATAGAATCCATAATATCGAGTGGTTAAGAAATGGTAGTCTGGTATATGTATGATGAGACGATTTATAAAGTCGATCACATTATCTGTGACATCATGACGTTTTTCATCCTTATGATCATTGTAGAACCAGCTGACAGTCTTTGATTCTTTATTGTATTCTGTGATTCTATTTTCAGCCATGGCAGGTCTACCGGCATAACGGATGAAATAGTTTACACAGCCTTGAATATCTTTACTATTTTTATTAGATGAAGCATTGTTGGAATCATTGTCATTTGATTTGAATTTGGCATAGACATAGAATCCTTTAGGGTGGTCTTTATATAGTCTGTTCTTTTCTTCAGGTTTCTTTAAACCACCGGCTTCCTGTATGAGTCGGATTAATTCAAATTGAAATGTTTTTCTAAGCTTAATGAAATTGAAATGATGAAATGTTTTGATTTTATCCCTTTTAAAGGAATAGATCAATTCAGGAATAAGACAATGGATGTGTGGATTCCATTTAAGGTCCCTTCCAAAAGTATGTATAGTGGCAATCATGCCAAATTCATTACGAACAGGAATGTCTTTGAATATATAATGGGTATCCGATAATTTTTTCTTTTTGAGTTTATCGGCAAGAGATTTATTGGTGAGAATGGAAATGGTGTTTCTGGAAGCAACAAACAAAAGATTGAGTCGAGTACGATCCTGTCTGAACCAGTTTCTAAGTTCTTCAGGAATAGTAAAGACAATGTGTCTATGAGGGCAGTCAAGACAAAAAGAAGTGGCTTTGGCTGCAAGCTGTTTGGCATATTTAACACCACAGGCATTACAGAATCTTGAATGACAAGAATGTGGAATAATATTCCAGTTGTCACAATCCGTACATTCAAACTGATCAAAGCCAAGATAACATGTGTGGCAAAGAAGAGAACGTTCTACATTGTCTAAAATGCAAGGACGAGCTTTACCGGAAGCATCTAGTTTTCGAATGTAGTCAATATTATCGAAGAAGATATT
>NZ_JACRWH010000115.1:0-1408 GCF_014306155.1 Holdemanella hominis
AAATTTTTGCACTTCAAAAAAATTTGCCTGTGACTCATATATGAAATATAATCAATGTAGCGCTATGATGCTTTTGTATTAAATGGTATAGCCGATTTAGGTTTCATATTGCGCTGATATTTTCTATCTGGTCTTACCGGGGCCAGATATTTTTTTATTCTTTTTATCATTTCTTTTGTACAGATTATTTTTCTTAACCAAAGCCTCATATTTGTTACGGCAGTAGATAAATTCACTTTGTAATGATGCTTCCTTTTGTCAGATTGTTCTACTTCGATTCTCTCAGTAATGATATTTGTTAAACAATGTAATAGAATTGCTGCATAGATTTCCTGTTGTATGAAATTACGTTTTTTTGAATGAAATGACATCATTCCAATGATGTATTTCAACATTTTAAACGCAGTTTCTATATTCCATCTCATGTGATACATCTTCTTTAGTTCATTTAAATCGAATTCATCTCTCGTTAAATTTGTTACCAGACATTCATAGGTTTCCTTTGTAATCTTAAAACGAACTACTCTTAGATTCAATTCATAAAACCCATCATCATCAAAATAATCAAAATCCGATTCTTTTTTCATAATGGTAAATTTATCTTTATTATTCTTCGTTTCATTTGTTTGTTTACGAGTCAGTATTTTAGTAACATCTAAATCAAATTCTTCATGTGGTAAATTCAGATTTGAAAGAATTGAACCAAATACATTTATATCTTTAATACGAAATACAAATTTCTGATTATTTTCTATACAACATGCCATTAGATTGTATTTCTCATAACCTCTATCAGCCGTAATAATCGAGTTTACAGGATAATCATGTCTCATAATCATTTTCATTAAAGCAGCACATTCTCTAGTCTTAGTAGCTGTATCAATACTTGTATCCCAGAAAACATGATTGATACAGTCATATAATCCGTTGATATGAAGCTGACTGAATGGTTTATTATTGCCGTTCTGTCTTTTAGTATCTTCATCCTTTTCATCATAGGCAATATTTACATCCGAACCATCGCAAGCTAGAACATGGTATCCTTTCCAAGTCTTGTAGTCATCAAATGCATTCACAAACAGATGCATAATTCTTTGGAAAGCACTGATATCAAGCTTGTCTCTTTGTTGACAAAGAGCAGAAGCAGTAGGCAAAGAATCCAAGTCTGTAAAATATTCACACAACTCGGAGTTTAGACTTTTAGACTGCATCTGAACAATAAAGTGTATCAGAGTTTCAGCAGGCAGTTTTCTCTTACGAGTAAAATCGCTAACAGGGTCATTGCAGTAACAAGCGATGTTGCTGCAAACGATTTTAATAGAACGGTTAAAAATATTTAAAATCTTATCTGGAATCATAGGTGAAAATCCTCCTCTATAATTCCTTCGGATTATGTTTAAAATTTCGG
>NZ_JACRWH010000116.1:0-1233 GCF_014306155.1 Holdemanella hominis
TTTGTTTGTTTGTTTCGAAATTGACGTTTTAGTTTGTATTTTTATTTCCTGTTCAGTTTTCAAAGATCATCTGCACCTCAGCAGTGCTCATCTATATTACCAAATACTTTTCGCTTCGTCAAATGTTTTTTTTATTTTTTTCATATTTTTCACTGTATACGCTTTCATCTTAGTTTTAAAAGAAAACTGGCATTCTGCCAGCTTAATTAATCAATACGTTTTGCGTTTGTATACTCATAAAATTCATTAAATACATAATCCTGTAACTTTTTAAATGTTGATGAATCCTTCCCAACAAATAGTTTACCATCTACCATTTTTACTCGACGACAAATGTGTGTACTACTAGATACAATTATTTCATCCGCATCAAATAACTCTTGCAAAGAATAAACTTTTTCTTCATACGGAATATTTAAGGCCGTACAAGCTTCTAACAAGTGTTTACGGGCAATACCAGGCAAAATATATTCATCACAAGGTGCAGTTATAAAGCAGCCATCCTTTAAGATAGATACATTGCTATGAGCACATTCTGTAACACGATCTGGTCCTCTATGTAAAATACACTCATCAAAACCATGATTATGTGCTTCTGTTGAATACATTACTGCAGGAATTAAATTAATCGTCTTAATATTATTATGAAAGAATCGTGTATCTTCCATGGTAACAACAGACATCTCTTTATTTGGGTCTGCCAAAGGCTTTGGCGTAATCATAACCCATAAATTACCTTTCATGTCTTCAGGATAAATATGATTTCTAATACCTGTTCCTCTTGAAACCTGCCAATATACAAACTGTGTTGGTGAATCTACTTTATTTACTAATTCAATTAATAAATCTTGTAATTCCTCTTTTTTATATGGAATGTTAATATTTAAAAGTTTTGCACTATTGTAAAAACGATTTAAATGATCTTGAAGTGCAAAAATTGTATGATTATTTGCATAAGATGCATCGTATACACCATCTCCAAAATAACAAGCACGATCCAACATTGGAACTTGCATATTTTCTAATTCATCTATTTTTCCATTGTAAAAGCCTAAGTTCTTCATAATATCCTCTTTTCTTTCAAGTATATTATAGGCCAAAATACAAAAAAGGCAAAAAAAAGGACCCGGCAGCTAGCTATCTTCGCAGGGGCAAGCCCAACTATTGTCGCCGTGAAAGTGCTTAACTTCTGAGTTCGGGATGAGTTCAGGTGTGTCCACTTTGCTATCGCCA
>NZ_JACRWH010000117.1:0-1158 GCF_014306155.1 Holdemanella hominis
AGAAAGGCAAGCTCTTGAAGAGCTTCATGAGGTGAATAATCATCAAGAGGAACTTGGCGGTTCTGGTTATTCATCTCGTGAAACTCCGAACCGCCAAACACAAATGAATAAAAAAGAACGTAGAAAATATCCATCTTTACGTTCATTTACTTGGTCTGAAGATCCTGAAAAATCTGAAGGACAATTGCTTGTAGAAAATACTGTTCAAGAATGGTACGACGCTAAACATGCAACATCATCTATTTTTGAAATTGAATTTATAAATTCTTTAGACATAAAACAATGTCCATTCTGTGAATCTAATGATTTTACAAAATATGGCCATAAAAAAGATGGAACACAAAGATATATTTGTAAAGAATGTGGTAAACGCTTTACAGCTTTGACAAATACAATCTTTGATTCAAAAAAAATTCCTATTTCAGAATGGATTGAGTATTTACTGCATTTGTTTGAATTTCATTCTATAAATTCAACAGCCTACGATAATAGAAATTCACCAACGACAGGGAAATATTGGCTGATCAAAACATTCGAAGTTTTAAAAGGAATACAAAACGATGTTGTACTAGACGGTACAGTATATTTGGATGAAACATATTTTACAAAAGTAAGAAGTAAACTAGTAACAAAAGATGGAAAGAAACTAAGAGGAATATCTCGAAATAAAATAGGTGTTGGTGTTGCTTGTAACGAGACAAAATCAATTTTTATAGTTACAGGAACATCTAAACCTTCAAGAAAATCAACGAAAGAAACATACAGTCAGCATATTGCAAGAGGTTCTGTATTAGTTCATGATGACGAACACTCTCATAGCATATTAATTGAAGAATTGGAACTGGAAAGCATAGTATACCCAACAGCAGAAACAAAAGAATTATCAGATAAAGACAATCCTTTATATCCGGTCAATAATCTTCATTTATTATTAAAACAATTTATAAGAAATCATGGAGCTTATGATAGAGAGCACCTCCAAGACTGGTTGAATCTATTTTGGTTCATTATGAATGAGCCAAAGGACAAGTATGATAAGGTGTTAAAATTTATTGAAATGGCAGTTTTATCGCCAAAAAAAGTGCGATATCGGGATGCAATGAGCTCTAAACATAGTAAATAAGCGAATGATTACCACCCATTTGCAAAAGAGGAGCT
>NZ_JACRWH010000118.1:0-1155 GCF_014306155.1 Holdemanella hominis
ATATAAAAAAATGGGACGAACACGACCCTACGATATTTTATAGAATTTTTTTACTACTTATAAAACGACCCTATAAAAATTTAAGGACTATGTTCGACCCTACAAGAATTTAAATATCCTGAAAAAGCATCTCTAGGGATGCTTTTTGTTTTGATATTATTTATTTACGGCTTCTTTTAATGCTTTAGCAATTTTGAACTTAACAGATTTGCTAGCTTCAATTTGAATCTTTTCTTTCGTTAGAGGATTAATTCCTTCTCTAGCTTTTCTTTCTGTGATTTCAAATTTTCCAAATCCTGCAAGATCTACCGTTTTTCCTTCACTTAAACCTTCAAAGATTTGTGTAAGTGCCAAGTCAACAACTTCAGTAATGTCTTTTTTAGTTAAATGAGAATCTTCGGCAATATTAGAAATAATGTCTTTTTTAGTTAATTTTTCCATGTTTATAAGTCTCCTTTATATCCCTATAATAAGCCTTTTTTCACCATTAGCCAACCCATTAGATGAATTGGTTGAACAAATTCATTGTTTTTAATTAAATCATTGATTTCATCTTCTGTATATTCTTTGACTTCTAAAAATTCTGTCGAATCTAGATGCTGATTCGATACTTTTTCACAATCATCGGCATAATATAAATACGCATAATTATCCGCTATGGTAGGATTGCTGGGAATGGTATATATATGTTTCCAGTGATCTGAAACGTAGCCTGTTTCTTCTTGTAGTTCACGCTTAGCTGCTAATAAGGCACTTTCATGTTCGCTTCCTTCAATGCCACCAGCACAAAATTCAGTGGTTACTTTTTTTAGACCATGTCTGAATTGCCGAACAGTTATATATTTATCATCTTTTGTTCTTGCGATAATCACGACAAAGTTTCTTCTTGAATAGTTATAGAAAGGGGAGAATTCCTTTCCGTCTGGAAGAATAAATGACTCTTTACGAAAGTCGATCCATTCATCTTGTACAATATGTTCGGTTTTATTTAATTTCCAATTTAAATCCATTTTTATCACCCAAATTATTATAATCCAAACAAGAAAAGACTTTTTCTGCAAAAAAGTCACACGTCTAAATGACGTGCCCGGTTCGTTTCCAGTCGTCCGGTAACATTTCAATATCTACTCCATCTTTCTGAATCATTCGGTATCC
>NZ_JACRWH010000119.1:0-1119 GCF_014306155.1 Holdemanella hominis
AAGACACATTTAATAAATTAGGATATAAAGCTAAAATCAACACTCATACAACGTCTTATATAAATTGACTTCTGGACATATATCTTTATTTCGAATGCCACTTAAGATGTTGTTAATCTTCATGAATTCATCTTGAAACATCTTGCTACCAATCATCATTGTATGTAACTCACTATATTGAAATAATGCTAGATAACCTTGTAGATAATGTGTCATTACATTTCTTTTGCCTCTGAAAAATGCTTTTATTCTATCATGAAGATGATTAACCATTTCTAGAGTATATCCATCTTTTGATTTTTCACCAGATGGTATTTTGACCCATTTTATGTTTAATGCATCCATTAATTGGTGATAACTTCTTTGACTATCACTGATTACGATTGATCCAGAACGTATTGTGTTTTTAAAAATATCTATTAGCGTGCTAGAGGTGGGACGACCTCTATCTGCTGTGTGTACAACATAATTTCCATCTTCATCTATTGCACATGCAATACCAATTTTATCTTTACTTATACCTCTACGATTTTGGTTTACAAACCCCTTAGCTTGGTATGTCAAATATGTTTCATCTAGTGCAATTTTCTTTGACAATTGTTTTTTGTTTATCAATTCATTTAGCACATACATAAGTTTGTGTCTGTTATAAAATGCAGAAACAATACTGATACCTACAAGCTTCGCAGTTTTGGATAAATAATCATTGTTTAATGAAGAATAAAACAAGATTTCCCATTGTTCCTTTGATAAGTGGGACCAATGCATTAGATGATTTGTACTATTAATGAATCTTCGTTTACAATTGTTGCATTTATAGCGTTGTGTTCCTTTACTGTTTTTTCCAGCCTTAACGATATGAACGCTTCCACAATAAGGGCAGCACTCAATATGAGAATTGAATAGAAATTCAAAGCATGATTGTTTAATAGTATCGGATAATAGTAGCAATTCATTTGTATCATAGCTATCGAATATTCTTGTATCTAGCAACTCAGTAGATTCATCTATTTTTAAATTAAATTCTGTACACATGTTTCATTACCTCACTTACAGGTAAATTGTACAAGTCTATTTGACATTAATGATGTCTATATCCTGTTTTATTAAATGTGTCTT
>NZ_JACRWH010000120.1:0-1076 GCF_014306155.1 Holdemanella hominis
CCAAATTGAACAATAACACCCAATGGTTTTTCTAAATCAATAACGTGCATTACATCTTCTGTAGTTAGTGGTTCAAAATACAATTTGTCACTAATTGAGAAATCGGTTGATACAGTTTCTGGGTTGTTGTTGATGACGATGGCTTCATATCCTTCTTCACGCAAAGTCTGTACACAATGTACTGTCGCATAGTCAAACTCAACACCTTGTCCAATACGAATTGGTCCTGAACCTAACACAACGATTTTTTTACGATCTGTACGTTCAGATTCATTTTTATTATCATAACTTGAATAGAAGTATGGAGTTGCACTCTTGAATTCACCCGCACAAGTATCTACCATCTTATATACTGGCGTGATTCCATTTTCTTTACGCAAGTTATATAAATCGAATTCTTTCATTTCCCAGTTACGTGCAATGTAGCTATCCGCAAAACCATATTTCTTTAATTTACGCAAAACTTCAACATCTTTGGGATTTTCCATCATTAGCTTTTCTAAACTGATAATTCTTGACAAGTGACACAAGAAGAAATCATCCATTTTCGTCACATTATGAATGGTTTCCATATCATATCCATTGCGAAGCCACTGTGTAACCGCAAAAATTCTTTCATCATCACACTTCTTGATTTTTTCAAGTAATTCTTCTTTCGTTAATCCAGCCAATTCTTTTTTGTATATATGATCCACTTTCATCTCTAAAGAGCGAACTGCCTTCAAGAAAGATTCTTCAAAGTTACGTCCAATCGACATAATTTCACCAGTTGCCTTCATCTGAGTTCCTAAATGACGATCTGCATTAGGGAATTTATCAAATGGGAAACGCGCAAATTTCGTTACAATATAGTCTAATGCAGGTTCAAAACATGCATAACTTGTTTTAGTAATTGGGTTAATAATTTCATCTAAACCTAAACCAACCGCTAATTTAGCACTAATCTTCGCAATTGGGTATCCTGTTGCCTTACTAGCTAGAGCAGATGAACGAGATACACGAGGGTTAACTTCGATGACATAATATTTAAAACTATTTGGATTTAATGCCAACTGTACGTTACATCCTCCACAAAT
>NZ_JACRWH010000121.1:0-1076 GCF_014306155.1 Holdemanella hominis
CCAAATTGAACAATAACACCCAATGGTTTTTCTAAATCAATAACGTGCATTACATCTTCTGTAGTTAGTGGTTCAAAATACAATTTGTCACTAATTGAGAAATCGGTTGATACAGTTTCCGGGTTGTTGTTGATGATGATAGCTTCATATCCTGCATCTCTTAATGTTTCTACGCAGTGTACTGTCGCATAGTCAAACTCAACACCTTGTCCAATACGAATTGGTCCTGAACCTAACACAATGATTTTTTTACGATCACTGACTTCAGATTCATTTTCCTGATCATAACTTGAATATAAGTATGGTGTTGCACTGACAAATTCACCCGCACAAGTATCTACTTTCTTATAAACTGGAATAATTCCATTTTCTTTACGCAAGTTATATAAGTCGAATTCTTTCATGTTCCAGTTACGAGCAATGTAACTGTCTGAGAATCCGTGTTCTTTTAATGTTCTTAAAACCGCAACATCCTTTGGATTTTCATTCATCAATGTTTCTAAATCAAGAATTCTTTGAATGTGCCATAAGAAGAAACGATCCATCTTAGTTACATCAATAACAGTTTCTACATCGTATCCATTACGCATCCATTGTGTAATCGCAAAGATTCTTTCATCATCACACTTCTTGATTTTTTCAAGTAATTCTTCTTTCGTTAATCCAGCCATTTCTTTTTTGTATAAGTGATCCACTTTCATTTCTAAAGAACGAATCGCTTTCAAGAAAGATTCTTCAAAAGTACGTCCAATGGACATAACTTCACCAGTTGCCTTCATCTGAGTTCCTAATCGACGATCTGCATTAGGGAATTTATCAAATGGGAAACGTGCAAATTTACTTACGACATAGTCAACAGTAGGTTCAAAACATGCATAACTGTTTTTAGTAACTGGGTTTAAGATTTCATCTAATGTTAATCCTACAGCCAATTTTGCAGAGATTTTTGCGATTGGATATCCTGTTGCCTTACTAGCTAGAGCAGATGAACGAGATACACGAGGGTTAACTTCGATGACATAATATTTAAAACTATTTGGATTTAATGCCAACTGTACGTTACATCCTCCACAAAT
>NZ_JACRWH010000122.1:0-986 GCF_014306155.1 Holdemanella hominis
AATGCTTTTTCTAAGTTTACATCACTACCCAAAGCCTCACCTGTAGATTTCATTTCAGGTCCTAACACTGTATCTACACTACGTAATTTCGCAAATGAGAATACTGGTGCTTTGACAAAGACTCTTTCTTTATCTTCAGGATGATATCCTGGTATTAAGTCTTGATCTTCAATACTTTCACCTAATACACACTTAGTCGCAATTTGAGACATAGGAACACCTGTAATCTTAGATAAGAATGGTACGGTACGAGAGGAACGTGGATTTACCTCTAATACATATACGTTACTTTCTTTATCTACAATGAACTGGATGTTGTATAAACCAACAAATTCAAAGCCTTTACCAATTCTTGTTCCATAATCAATAATTGTATCTTTCACTTGTTGAGAAATTGTCTGAGTTGGATATACACTAATTGAGTCACCAGAGTGAACACCGGCACGTTCGATATGTTCCATGACACCTGGAATATATACGTTCTTTCCATCCGCAATCGCATCAATTTCTAATTCTTTACCAACAATATATTTATCAACTAAGATTGGAGCATCATGACTGATTTCCTTTACGGCTGTTGCCATATAGACTCTTAATTCATCATCATTATGTACGATTTCCATAGCACGACCACCCAATACGTAACTTGGACGAACAAGTACTGGATAACCAATCTTATTGGCGATAACGAGTGATTCTTCAACTGTTACTGCAGTTTCACCTTGTGGTTGAGGAATATTCAATTTATGTAACATCGCTTCAAATTCATGACGGTCTTCCGCTAAATCAATAGAGTGTAGTGAAGTACCTAGAATCTTAACACCATGTTCTACCAATGAATCTGCTAAGTTGATAGCGGTTTGTCCACCAAATTGAACAATAACACCCAATGGTTTTTCTAAATCAATAACGTGCATTACATCTTCTGTAGTTAGTGGTTCAAAATACAATTTGTCACTAATTGAGAAATCGGTTGATACAGTTTC
>NZ_JACRWH010000123.1:0-984 GCF_014306155.1 Holdemanella hominis
TTCGAAATTGACGTTTTAGTTTGTATTTTTATTTCCTGTTCAGTTTTCAAAGATCATCTGCACCTCAGCAGTGCTCATCTATATTACCAAATACTTTTCACTTCGTCAAATGTTTTTTTTATTTTTTTTCATATTTTTTACTGTATACGCTTACAACAATGAAATAGACATTTCAAATCTATTTATACTATGCCTACCCATTGGGCGGATTTGGCTCAAGTTGCATAATCAACGATATGCTCGTTCCTATACCTGTACAAATTATCGTAAAGCAAAGACGACAAAATGGGCTTTTTAAATTTTGAAAAGTTGAAATATATACGTAAATATATTTAATAAACGTGATAACACTAAACTTAATAACAACTGTAATAGATCTAATATGATTTTCTTATTCTTTTTCAGTCTTATATAAATCACTATTTGTACTACGACAAGTATAACATATATCAAAATGTTAAATCCCCAAAATTTTGTGTACTTATCTGCAATATACTACAAGATACTGAAGCATTGGCAGCAATCCTAAGTCCTCCTTTGTGTTTCACAGTTAAGCCTAACATTAATATAAACACACAAAAACATATAATAAAATTCATATCAATATCTTTAAGTTAAGAAATAACGAACCGTCCAGATACTATTGTCTGGATGGTATTTTTATTTGAAAGCACGACGAAATTTGTAGTATTGCTACTACATTTTAAAAATATATAATATTAGGTGTTAATCATATCGATAGTTGAAAGATACCGGTGAATTGGCCTTCACTTTCCGTTCATTCTGGCGATTAGGACGGATTGGCAGTATTTCTTTAGCTACCAGTGATTCAATATCAGGTGGATTCTTTCCGCCTTTTTCTTTGATTTTTATATTGTTACTTACTCTGCTGCAGAAATTATATAACACTAGCTTTGCATAAATTTCCTGCTCTATAAACATTCTTTTCTTTGAATGCAATGTATTTAAATCTAGATGATATTT
>NZ_JACRWH010000124.1:0-936 GCF_014306155.1 Holdemanella hominis
GTTTTAAGAAGATTCATGTAAACAATGCCATATTTAGAACCAAATAAGGTATTGAATTCTGGGAAAACAAGATCAATCGATTTCTGTAGTCGATTACAGTATATATTGAGTTCTTCCTTTAGATTATGGTGATGCCGAGTCAATTGTCTTTGTTCGTATAAATCAAAACGGTCAACTTTAGTAATACGATACTGTTTCTTGCGCTCAGGAGTATCGAGGACATCACAAATGGTGATTGTATCTAGTTTGTCATTCTTAGTAATGCCACCTTCCATCTTGCGTGTAAGATCAGTCGTTTTAGGGTTGATCAAGGCAACAGTATATCCGTTGTTAAGAAGAAATTTTAGAAGAGCAACGTGGTAATGCCCAGTGTCTTCCATACCAATTAGAATTGATTTTTTAGAATACGGTTTAAGGGAGTTGATCAGAAAGTCAAATCCTTCTTTGTTGTTAGGAAAAGAAGAAGGTGTAAGATTGAGTTCACCAGTTTCCTTGTCCATAACACAAAAGTGATGACTGTTCTTTCCAACATCGATACCAACTAATTTCATAAATAAGCATCCTTTCTTGATAAAATCTGTGAAAATGGTTATCCACAACACTTAGACCACAAAACCTGGTTCAAAATACGAATTCAAAGACTCATCTAACTAATCACTGTTTTGGAATAAGGTGTGGTAAGAACCTTACAAGAGTAGTCAAGCTACAGGGTATAAATATACAAATCCACATTCACATATTCAATTTTACAAATTAACAAAACCGTCTTCAACCACGGTTATTAAAGGTTGAAAGAAAGGAGAAGTATATTGTAGTCGACCAGTTAGATGGGTCAATTACAATATACCAGGTATACAAATCCTTCCAAGGTAAATATATACGTTATATCTGTACACCATGCCTCATTTGGCTTGCTTGGCGAAAAGTCTCTTTTTA
>NZ_JACRWH010000125.1:0-920 GCF_014306155.1 Holdemanella hominis
GGATATATTGGTAGTCATATTTGTGTTGAATTATTAGAGAGTGGTTATGATGTTGTAGTAATTGATGATTTCTCGAATTCAAAACCAGATGTGTTGGAATCGATTTATAAAATTACAGGAAAGCATGTTAAATTCTATGAATTTAATGTGTTAGATGAGGAAAAGACTGAATCTGTATTTGCAGAAAATAAATTGGATGCGGTGATTCATTGTTGCGCATTTAAAGCAGTTGGTGAAAGTGTTCAAAAACCAATTGAGTATTATACAAACAACTTGATGACTACTTTAGTGGTTGCCAAGATGATGAAAAAGTATCATGTTCCAAGTATTGTGTTTAGTTCAAGTGCGACTGTTTATGGAGATCCTGAAGTGGTTCCTTTAACAGAAGACTGCAAGCTAGGTGAAACAACCAATCCTTATGGAGCTACAAAGGCGATGATGGAAAGAATCTTAACGGATGTGCAATTCGCCAATCCAGAAATGAGTGTAACTTTACTTCGTTATTTTAATCCCATTGGAGCGCATGAATCGGGTTTGATTGGTGAAAATCCAAAGGGAATCCCTAATAACTTGATGCCTTATATTATGAAGGTGGCTACTGGAGAACTTCCAGAACTCGGTGTATTTGGAGATGATTATGATACACCAGATGGAACGGGTGTTCGTGACTATATTCATGTGGTCGACTTGGCAAAGGGTCATGTATTAGCGATTGAAAAGTACAATACACCAGGTGTACATATTTGTAACTTGGGAACAGGAAAAGGATATAGTGTATTAGATATAGTACATGCCTTTGAAAGAGTGAATGGAATTAAGATTCCTTATGTCATCAAACCAAGACGTGCAGGAGATATTGCGACATGTTTCGCAGATCCTACAAGAGCTAAGGAACAGCTTGGCTGGGTGGCTGAAAAGAA
>NZ_JACRWH010000126.1:0-913 GCF_014306155.1 Holdemanella hominis
AAAGATGAAAGTAAGACCATCTGTTAAACCAATCTGCGACAAGTGTCGAGTAATTCGACGCAAAGGACGTGTGATGGTAATTTGTGAAAACCCAAAACACAAACAGAGACAAGGAAACTAAAGTAGGAGGAAACTAAATGGCTCGTATAGCAGGAGTAGATATTCCAAACGATAAACGAGTTGTCATTTCATTGACATACATCTATGGTATTGGATTGACAACATCAAAGAAAGTATTGGAAGAAGCAGGCATCAGTGAAGATGTTCGAGTAAAAGATTTAACTGAAGAACAATTAAATGCAATTCGTAAAACAATCGATGCGATCAAAGTCGAAGGAGACTTAAGAAGAGAAGTACAATTAAACATCAAGAGATTGATGGAAATTGGATGCTACAGAGGAATGCGTCACAGAAAAGGATTGCCAGTACGTGGACAAAGAACAAAGACAAACGCAAGAACACGTAAAGGAAAAGCCAAGACAGTGGCTAACAAGAAGAAGTAGTAGGGAAGGAGAGTAAAGAATGGCAAAAGTACAAAAGACACGTAAAAGACGTGTTAAAAAGAATATTGCGCGAGGATGTGCACACATTCACTCGACTTTCAATAATACAATCGTAACAATCACAGACGAAAGTGGAAATGCAGTGGCATGGAGCAGTGCTGGAGCATTAGGATTCAAGGGAAGTCGTAAATCAACACCATATGCAGCCCAGTTAGCAGGAGAAGCAGCTGGAAAAGCAGCAATGGATCACGGAATGAAGACAGTATCCGTAGATGTAAAAGGACCTGGACCTGGACGTGAAGCAGCTGTCAGAGCATTACAGGTAGCTGGTTTAGAAATTACAATGATCAATGATGTAACACCAATTCCACACAACGGATGTCGTCCACCAAAACGACCTCGTGGATAGT
>NZ_JACRWH010000127.1:0-896 GCF_014306155.1 Holdemanella hominis
TTCATAGGCATCAAAAAAACTAACACTATCATGTACATTTCCAGGAACTGTTGTAACTGCCAGTACGAACGAATTCTTATCGCAGAAAGTTTGATGCGAGTACGCAAAACATTTCTCCTTCTCACCTTTATGGAAGCAGCCACTTTCTGGATCTATAGTGCTTTCTGTAATTGTTTTAGTTGAAGTTTTTTTTACTTCTTCACCCGTTTCCTCATCATGTACATATTCTGTATGCACCATTGAATCAAAGGACTCTTTACCTATACATTCTCTATCCTCGTTGATTTCAGCCAACAGATCATCTTCGTATTTCTTTTTGAGGATCTCTACTTCTTTTTTGACACTTTTTCTTTTATTGGCGTTTGCCTTCTGATGCGTACTGTCTCCAAATACCGTTGTGAAATCGACAAAGCCATAATCAACGGCCTGTTCTAATATTTCCATAAAGATTTCCTGGAATATAGTTGAATCTTTATATCTACGAATATAGTTCTGAGACCATGTAGAAAAGTTTGGAATCTTCTCATCGATACTCAACCCAAGAAACCAGCGATATGCCAAATTGACTTCGATCTCCTGACATGTCTTGCGCATAGAATTGATTCCAAACACGATATTTATGATAAGCATTTTAAAAAGAACCACAGGATCGATACTCGGTCTGCCGTGACGACTGTAAAGATGCTGAACTTTCGGATAAATAAACCGAAAATCAAGAGCTTCCTCCATCTTACGAACCAAATGATCCTGTGGTACTAATTCATCTAATGTATAGTAAATCATGCAATCTAATTTTGCATTGTTTCTGTTAGTCATAGCCATTGTGATATCCTCCATAAACCCTCTATAATTATATCATTTTTGGCATAATAAATGGCAGAAACGTCGACTATTTT
>NZ_JACRWH010000128.1:0-880 GCF_014306155.1 Holdemanella hominis
CCATGTTGAAATCACCTTCGATAGAGTGTTTTAAGCAACTTGCGGCTACCGCAAATTCAATGGTTGCCTGAGGATCATATCCTTCTAGGCTTGCGGCAATCAATCCAGCTCCAAAACTGTCTCCACCACCTACACGATCTACGATCTGCATGTTGTATCTCTTTGAGAAATAGTAATCTTTTCCATCATACAACATAGCGGACCAGTTGTTGATATTCGCATTGATTGACTCTCTTAATGTGATGGCTACTTTTTCAAATCCAAAGCGTTTTGTCAATTCACTAGCTACTTCCTTATATCCTTCGCGATTGACTTCACCACTTGTTACATCCGTATCACTGGCCTTGATTCCAAATACATCGGCTGCATCTTCTTCATTGGCAATACATACATCGACATATTCACAGATCTTAGCCATGACTTCACCAGCTTTTTCTTTTGACCATAGCTTGTTACGATAGTTCAAGTCACATGAGATCTTAACTCCATGTTCCTTTGCTTTCTTACAAGCTTCTATTGTAAGTTTGGCTACATTGTCACATAAAGCAGGTGTAATCCCTGTAATATGGAACCAAGCACAGTCTTTAAAGATTTCATCCCAGTTAAAATCCGCACTTGTAGCTGTATAAATACTAGATCCTGCACGATCATAAATAACTTTACTAGGACGTTGGCTAGCACCTTTTTCTAGATAGTAGATACCAATACGGTCTCCACCACGAGCAATATAAGATGTGTCTACACCATATTTGCGTAATGAATTGATGGCACATTGGCCAATTTCATGATTTGGAAGACGAGTTACGTATTTGGCATCAAAACCATAATTAGCTAAAGAAACAGCTACATTGGCTTCTCCACCACCATAAGTTGCACCAAA
>NZ_JACRWH010000129.1:0-866 GCF_014306155.1 Holdemanella hominis
CGTAGAATGTTCCTAATTTAAAGGAAATCTACGAATTTTTCTTATCACCCATTGGGTGAACTTTTCATATAAGAAAAGCTCCTCTATAATATAGGCGTCAAAACCAAAAAAAGGAGCCATACCTATGATACAAACTAATTCACTTTTTGACAAGATTAATTTTAACGGTGGAAATCTTTCCAGTGATGGTGGATCCATTCTTCTTTCTCAATTTCTTAAAAAGATAAATTTGAAAAAACTATTAGATTCTATTCCATTTGTGGATTTAAGACATCTTCCTGTATATTCAAACACGAATATCTTGTTTCAACAAATTATCAAATGTTTACTGGGATATAATGACCAGTCTGATCAGAAAATATTAATTAATGATCCTTTACTGTCACTCAAATCCTTGATATGTTCTCAAGCTACGGTAAGTCGTTTCTATGACCGTGTATCTTTAAATACAACCAATGAATTCAAAAAAATCATTACTCAGCTTGCATATGATTTTGTGAATACAAATATAGATGATCCAATTCTTGATGCGGATTCCACCATGGTTACAACTTGTGGCAACCAGGAAGCCAGTGCCTATATTCATCATTATCAGGAAAATGGATATCATCCACTCATAATCAATGAATACCATTCAAAGCTCTTACTTTCATCTTTGTTGAGAACTGGCTCTGCTTATTCTTCTAATGGAATCATTGAAGAACTTGAACAGATATTTACACAATTGAACAATACCGGAAATATAAGATTCAGAGGTGACAGCGCCTTTTACAGAAGGGATTTGTTTAAATATCTGGAAAACAACCAGGTTACGTATTATATCCGAGTTAAGAATTTTAAGAAAAACATTAGAGAATCCCTAATGG
>NZ_JACRWH010000130.1:0-805 GCF_014306155.1 Holdemanella hominis
TTCTGATTTATCTATTGCATTACGTTGATTACTTTACAGTGAAAGGTGTCCATTCAATGTGGTTATATTCCATCACATCATTTGCTTTTTTCATTCCTAATTTTTCGTAAAATGCAATGGCATTTTCATTCGCAACCAAATATACAGCAATATCCTTTTTACCGCCTGCTAAAGAATGTGCTGTTTTTATCAATTTCGTGCCAATTTCTTGATGTAAATAGTCTCTGTCTACACCTAAATCTGTTATATAAAGCCAATAGGCATAGTCGGTCAATCCAAATAAAACGCCGACAATTTGATTATCCTTGTTTCTTGCAATAAGACTGATTGATACATGATCAACTAGCTTTGCCATTCTTTCTTCGAATCGTTCCTTCGGATACTGTGATCCTAGATCCGTACGCTTTAAAAATTCAATATATTCAATTGAAGATATTCGCTCTTCTTTAATCTGAATGTCTTTGCACATAACAATTTTCTCCATAAACCCCTAATTCTATTTCTGTTGCCATTCCATTACATATTCTTTTTCTTCGGTAGCTTCATCAAAACCGCTATGCTGAATCTCAAATCCTTCTCTTTGATAAAAGGCTATTGCCCGTATATTCTTTTGATATACATTCAAAAATAATTTGCTTCGTTTATTTTTTGCATAATTTAGAAGAGCTTTTCCTATGCCATGCGATTGCATTTCATTTGAAACAAAAATGCCCTCAATATATTCATCATTTAGACCTATAAATCCCTGTATTTCTTGATTATCCTCATAGACATAGACAGTTGCCTGCAAGAGCAACTCCTTCAC
>NZ_JACRWH010000131.1:0-776 GCF_014306155.1 Holdemanella hominis
ACATTAAAAAATCAATTAAATGTTAAACGTCAATCATAAAATAATGTAAAGTTATACTATACACTAAATTCCTTTATCCAATCACCGAAAGATAACAATTGATATCCCTGAAAAACTAAAGTACCTTCCATACCAACGTCTACAACATTATATTCAAATATACTAACTTCAAAAGTTTTCATTCCCTCTTCAGTCATAAAAATCAATTCATAAAAAGCTTCTGGACTTGGCACTTTTCCAGGAATAGCAAAATACTCATCCTCTTTTTTTTCAATTAATTTTGCAGATATCGATTCTTTTCTATATTTATTTCTTGTATATCTTAGCATATTCATTCCTCAAAATATGTATAAATTAGTTAATTAAACAAAGTAATCTACACATACTTTTTCCTTTCTGGTTTAAAATTTATCGGATTTTTATTAATTCACTATCAATAGCTCATATGTATTTGTAAAAGTAAATAATTGATAATGTACCTTTACAGTTACTGGTTGAACCTCATTAACAATATCCTGATCATATATATACTCATGAGTCACCTTGTTACCATCTATATTCTCAGTATGATAAAACTCAATAGGTGTTTCCTCTAACTTTGTTCCAACCTTGATATTCACCGGCTCGTTGAATGAATGGAAGATTATATTACTTTCCACGTGTTTTCTATAGATTGCAATTGATAGGATCAAAGCCAGTAATATACAACCAATAATCATTACTTTCTTTTTCATAGGATTACCCACATAAAAGCGTTATAAGACTATGTAGAACAA
>NZ_JACRWH010000132.1:0-752 GCF_014306155.1 Holdemanella hominis
GGTACTTCTATTTTAGCCGAATTAGGAGATATTGGCAATTATTCCAAGCCTTCTCAAATCATTAAATTTGCAGGAGTAGCACCATATCACTATGAATCGAGTCAATACAACGCCCAACATACTGGCATAACCAAGAAGGGATCTAAGTATCTTAGAAAGACTTTGTATCAAATCATACTGCCTGTAATTAACAATAATCCTGTATTTAAGAAATACTATCTATTAAAGATTTCTCAAGGTAAAGGACACCGTTGTGCTCAAGGCCACTGCATTAGAAAGTTGCTTAGAATCATTTATCATTTACTAGAAACAGGACAATCATTTGATCCTGCATTATTAAGATAAGACCAATGCATCTAAAGCATCTGAACTTTTAAAAAAACGCATTTTAAAAGTTCTTTTCGTCATGCCTAAATTTAATCCAATATTCACATTTTCAAAGATCAATTCAAAAATAACTAAAAATTCTAGTAATTTTATATTTTCAAACTTTTTCATAAAAATTACTTGAATTTTATATAGTTAGCTTACAAGTGTAATGGATCTATATTCAAGAAAAATAATTGCATGGACATTATCAAGAACATTGGAAGTGGAAGAAGTATTGAAATGTATAGAGATGGCTAGAAAGCAGAGAAAAACAGCGAATCCTGTAATTATTCATTCGGATAGAGGAGTACATTATACAAGCAAACTTTATAAAAAATTAACGGCAGGACTGATTCTAAGTTATTCAAAAAAAGGCACACCAT
>NZ_JACRWH010000133.1:0-687 GCF_014306155.1 Holdemanella hominis
AGGTATGGAAGACACTGGGCATTACCATGTTGCTCTTCTTAAATTTCTTCTTAGCAACGGATATACGGTTGCCTTGATCAACCCTAAAACCACTGATCTCACACGCAAGATGGAAGGTGCTATTACTAAGGTTGACCGTTTTGATTTATACGAACAAAGACAATTGACTCGTCATCACCATAATCTAAAGGAAGAACTCGATATATACTGTAATCGACTACAGAAATCAATTGATCTTGTTTTCCCTGAATTCAATACCTTATTCACTTCTAAATATGGTGTTGTTTACATGAGTCTTCTTAAAACGTTTGGCAGTGCTGAAACAATTGCTTCTACAGATATTCGTACAATTCGTAAATGTTTTGAAATCAAAGGCAGCGGCAATCGCATTTCATTGACTGCTGAAAAGTTAAAAGAATGTGCAAAGAATTCTATTGGAATCTCTTCTGAAGTTGAAACTATACAGATCAAACACTTGGTAAGCCAAATCACGCTTATTAAAGAGCAAATCGCTGAAATAGATAAAAAAATAGAAGAGTTCTCAATCATAAACAACTCTCCTATCCTTAGCATTCCAGGGATTTCTCATTTCTCTGGTACTTCTATTTTAGCCGAATTAGGAGATATTGGCAATTATTCCAAGCCTTCTCAAATCATTAAATTTGCAGGAGTAGCACCATATCACTA
>NZ_JACRWH010000134.1:0-657 GCF_014306155.1 Holdemanella hominis
ATTCATATGTTTTTCAAATATAGCTTTCACAATAAAATATTCACCATAATCCATCAATTCATAAGCTACTGCCTTATTGGGTGAGTTGTGTTTTTCATTGACTCTTGCATACAATTCATCTTTGTATTTTTGAAACTGCACCTTGAATACAATGTCTTTCTGCGTACTTCGATAGGTCAACATATCATTATCTATATTCAATTTGAAAAGGTTATTTGAATACTTTCCTTGTCTTCTGCCTGGAATCATCATTCTTCTTGATCTTTTAAAACGATAGATATCTAAGTAACCATTTTTAAGATTCTTTTTACCACCAAAACATACAGAAGGCATCTTTCTTTTTAATTTGAACTCATTTCGATTCCTTCTGAATTTTAGATTACGAATGATGCTCTTCAATCTTTTGATATTTGGATCCAATACCTGTACCTCATACAAATAGTCTTCTTCTGTATATTTCTTTTTTTTGGATCTGTTGATCAGCTTCTCTTTTTCCTTTAAAGCCTTCTTCAATTGTTTTTCATTTTTTTTAATTTTTTTGTTTATCTTTTTAAGACGAGTCTTGATCAAATCACGATCTTCCATTTCTCTACATTTAAGACTTTTCACCAAAGCCTTTGCATCATAAATGGCAGACAAAGGAAAATAATCATTTGT
>NZ_JACRWH010000135.1:0-643 GCF_014306155.1 Holdemanella hominis
AGACACTTCATATCGAAATTCCAAATGAGTATAGATAACTGCAAATAACAGTTTGTAGGGGAGTTCTGATACTCCCCTATAAAAATGGCTATTTATCAACTGTTTGTTGTGACATAGCCTTAAGTATAATAAAAGGCAAAAACGTCAACAATTTCAAGTTTACAAAGTACGTTTTTGCCATAAATATTATATTCGATTAAGAAAAAGACATAAATCTTTTCTTTTAATCTAATAATAAGTTTTCATATTGAATATAGTTTCTTAAAAAAGTAACACCTGCTAAGGCTAATGCACAGCCAAGTCCTGAATAGAAAAAGGCAATAAAGATATCTGGAAAGATACCTGCTGCTCTAAATCCAATTCCTCCACCCATCATACAAGCCATGATCATGTAGGCTTTTAAATCAAAGAAGTGCCAGAATAGACGTGTTGCTTCATATCCCATAATTCGCTTTGTGTGTTTCTGACTCATCTTGAAAAACATCATTCCAAATGCACAGAACACAACAATTGTTAAAATATATGGCTCTGTCACAACAAATGGTTGATTTTTAACGAGAAATAGCGTATAATAATAGTAAGAAACAGTACCACCGAAGGAGGTAATTGGATATGCCTACTATCAAAGACGCATTAGATATTA
>NZ_JACRWH010000136.1:0-612 GCF_014306155.1 Holdemanella hominis
GGCTAATCTTTTTCATTTTGTTTTCGAATGGTTTGAAATGAGTATATAAAAGGATATCAGACATTGCTGATTTTTTAAAATATAGGTTCAAAACGTTAAATCTGCAACACTTTATTCCAGTACTGAGTGAACTGAGTTTTATTTTTGTAGGCACTGCTAAAACTAAGCGTTACCTGTCTTGCGTGTTGTATCACTTTGACTGCTATTTTCTGATATTTCAATCGATATGTATTCATTCGTATTGTCTGATCTTTTTCTTCTAATATTGTTTGCTGGAATACATGATAAAGATTGTAGGCTAGACTTGAAATTAGAAAATCCATTTCATTTTTTACGAATTCTTTATGTGAAGGATTCCCACCGTTGAAATCATCTTTTAATTCTTTTGTAAAGTTTTCGCTGTTTCCTCTCGCTTCATAAAAGTCCATTGCTCCTTTGGGACTTTTCTCAAAATCATTTGTGATTATGCAATAAACCATAGGTACTAACTGAAGCATTCCGTCTTTTTCTAAGCGAAAGGCTTTGCATACAATTCTTCGCTTTTTTGTCTTGTTTATCTGAATCGTATATTCTCCATAATAAGGTTCTGTATAGTCAAAATCATTCCAGTCT
>NZ_JACRWH010000137.1:0-599 GCF_014306155.1 Holdemanella hominis
ATGGCCAGCTGATACAGTTCTTCATTTCGTTTATTCTTTGTATTCTCTTTATGGATTGGATATTTCTTAATTAGAACGATGTTTCCATCCATATTGGTTTCACATAGTGCTATATGGTCCACATTGATATCGATTCCTACAGCTCCATACAATGTATTAGTCTTTGGAAGATTCATATGTTTTTCAAATATAGCTTTCACAATAAAGTATTCACCATAATCCATCAACTCATAGGCTACTGCCTTATTAGGTGAGTTGTGCTTTTCATTGACTCTTGCGTACAGTTCATCCTTGTACTTATGAAACTGTACTTTGAATACAATATCCTTTTGTGTACTTCGATATGTTAACATATCATTTTCAACATTTAATTTGAAAAGGTTGTTTGAATACTTGCCCTGTCTTCTACCAGTAATAAGCATTCTTCTTTGTCTTCTAAATCTAAAAGTTTCTAAATCACCATTTTTAAGATTCTTTTTTCCACCAAAACATACAGAAGGCATCTTTCTTTTAAGCTTGAACTCATTACGGTTTCTTCTGAATTTTAGATTACGAATGATGCTCTTCAATCTTTTGATATTTGGATCCAAGATCTGTAC
>NZ_JACRWH010000138.1:0-598 GCF_014306155.1 Holdemanella hominis
ATATGATTCTTGACTCAATTAATGGAACGGATTTAACACCAGTCCAGAAATCTCGTATAGAACTTGTAAATGACCACATCAAACAATTATCATCCAATATCCAAAGACTTGATAAACTTATTGATTTAATGATTGAGCCATACGAAGACTATATTTCATTTCTGCGTCAGATACCTGGTGTTTCCAGAAACTCTGCCATCACAATTCTTTCTGAAATCGGTGTAGATATGAATCAATTCACCTCTACAAGACGATTAACTTCCTGGGCAGGTTTAACTCCATCAAGTAACCAGTCAACAGGAAAGAAAAAATCCGTACGCATTTCCAGAGCCGGAGTATATCTTAAACCATGTTTGGTTGAAGTTACACATGCAGCAGTCAAAGATAAAAACCATCCTTACTACGCCAACAAATTTAATAAAATTTCAAAACGTCGTGGAAAGAAATGTGCTTTTATTGCGATTGCCAGAAAAATACTTGTAGGCGCATATTATATGCTTCTTACAGGAGAAATCTGGAATCCTGCAGATTTAGCAGAAGTTGAAACGCCAGTTGAACAAAGAATTAAATACGTAAATCAGATATTAAACAACTACTA
>NZ_JACRWH010000139.1:0-589 GCF_014306155.1 Holdemanella hominis
TCTGTTTCTGAATAAGTAACATCCTTATAGGCACGATCAAAACAGATCTTGAATGCCTTATGAAACATGCAGTTATACAGTTCAAGATCCTTTTTAATGATGGATTCTGCTTCAGGTTCTAAATCTTTATAATAGATTCTTTGAGACATTGAAAATACCTTCATAAGACAAGTCCTCCTGCTCTATCTGACTCTATTATACTATATTCAAAATAGGTTTAACAGATAGTTTTGAGACTTTCCAATTTATTTTATTTGTATTATTATATCACCAATGTGAATATGTGATATTTTACTTCCTTCTCACATGTTCACATTAAATTCACATTGGAACTGCATTTTATTCAACTTAGAATGATTTTATTCTATACTTCAATTATGGACACCACTTATCATTCAAACATTCCAATTGAAACTCTATCATTATTAGATTGTGATGTTAAAAACTTCAATTTTATTCATCCCATCAAAAATATCTTCTTCGATAATATTGACTACATTCGAAAACTAGATGCTTCCGGTAAAGCTCGTCCTTGCATTTTAGACAATGTAGAACGTTCTCTTCTTTGCCACACATGTTATCTTGGCTT
>NZ_JACRWH010000140.1:0-589 GCF_014306155.1 Holdemanella hominis
TATAAGACGACTGTTAAAATCATTGGTAGTCTTGTATGCATAGGTACATGCTTCTTAAAGCATTGACGAATATAACGCATACGAGCAACACTTTCATATTCCATGACTCTTACGGCCATAGACGGATCGACATAGCTTTGACTTTCAATCACGAACAAATCTAAATAAGTACCACCCTCATACCGCTTGATGATATCCACATGCTTACTAGAAACATTCATGACAAGTTCACTGTTTTCATCCTTAAGATATTCAGGCTTCAAGACTAGTTGTCCATCAAATAAAAGTGCATTGAAGATCGAGACAAAGTTTTTGGGTTGTCCTAAAAACTTCTTAGACTCAATATCCATTGAATTCAAGATGATTCCTCCTTTCTCTCTCTAATACGAAAAAAAGGAAATTTTAGAAAAGATGTATATTTTGAAAATTTCACATAATTCATTTTGATTTCACAATATTTACCAAAGTTATACTAAAATTATGACAACATGGGATGATATTCTATAAGTGCCTTAAAGATAAGGCAATGAATATAGAAATAAACCAATATTCATATCTCTCTCCTAAAAAAATAATAATAAACAAAAAG
>NZ_JACRWH010000141.1:0-588 GCF_014306155.1 Holdemanella hominis
ATTCCATGTTGTCATAAATTTAGTATAACTTTGGTAAATGTTGTGAAATCCGATTGAATTATGTGAAATTATCAAAATATACATCTTTTTTGGAAAACCTCAATTTATTTCGTATATGAGATAGGGGTGATGAAATCACATGAATAAATCAAAAGACAAAATTATGAAAGAGTTTTTAGAAAACAATGCCTATTTTGTCGACTTCTTTAATGCGTACTTCTTTGATGGAGAAAGAGTTCTTAAACCTGAAAACTGTATGGAACTTGATTCAGAGATGAATGATTCGAATATGGATCTAGAAAAGCATGTGGATGTGATTCGTAAGTACAATGATGGAAATCTTTATAGTGCATTCATTATTGAAAATCAAAGTTGTGTAGATCCTTCAATGGTTGTAAGAGCGGCCGTATATGAATATGTAGCTTATGAGCGAATGTTAAAGAAGTCAAAGAAGAATAAGGCTAAAGAAAAACTACCTATGGTAAACATTCTGGTATTCTATACAGGTGAAAGGCCTTGGAATGCAGCTAGTAAGCTATCAGAACTTGTAGAGGTGGATGAAAGGTTTACAGCTTGTTTCCATGACTA
>NZ_JACRWH010000142.1:0-525 GCF_014306155.1 Holdemanella hominis
CATCAAAACCATGAATGATTCTTCTTCACTATTTGTTGTTGATTCAAATAAGGATTTTACACGGAAAAGAAAACATCTTTTTGGAAGTACACTTTTCAATGTGCTTTTATTAGAGTCTGGATCTTTAAAAGATGAAATGTTCAAATTGTTTGGATATAAGCTTGATACGCCTACAGCTTCTTCATTTGTACAGGCACGTAGTAAGATTCGTCCAGATGCATTCCGTACATTATTCAATATGTTCAATGAACGAACACAGAAAATCAAGCTTCACAAAGGTTATCGCCTTCTCGCTGTTGATGGTTCTGTTCTGCCTATCAGCAGTGTTATCAAAGATACTAAAACCACTTTTTATAAGGCCAATAATTCGAATAAACCTTTCTCCGCCTATCATCTGAATACAAGCTATGATCTATTGGAATGTACTTATGATGATATTGTTCTTCAAGGAAATGCCGTAATGAATGAAAATGGTGCATTCAATGAAATAGTGGATAGATATGATGGTCCTAAAGCTATTTTCAT
>NZ_JACRWH010000143.1:0-524 GCF_014306155.1 Holdemanella hominis
CCACCACCTACACGATCTACGATCTGCATGTTGTATCTCTTTGAGAAATAGTAATCTTTTCCATCATACAACATAGCGGACCAGTTGTTGATATTCGCATTGATTGACTCTCTTAATGTGATGGCTACTTTTTCAAATCCAAAGCGTTTTGTCAATTCACTAGCTACTTCCTTATATCCTTCGCGATTGACTTCACCACTTGTTACATCCGTATCACTGGCCTTGATTCCAAATACATCGGCTGCATCTTCTTCATTGGCAATACATACATCGACATATTCACAGATCTTAGCCATGACTTCACCAGCTTTTTCTTTTGACCATAGCTTATTACGATAGTTCAAGTCACATGAGATCTTAACTCCATGTTCCTTTGCTTTCTTACAAGCTTCTATTGTAAGTTTGGCTACATTGTCACATAAAGCAGGTGTAATCCCTGTAATATGGAACCAAGCACAGTCTTTAAAGATTTCATCCCAGTTAAAATCCGCACTTGTAGCTGTATAAATACTAGATCCTGCACG
>NZ_JACRWH010000144.1:0-505 GCF_014306155.1 Holdemanella hominis
GAATGAATAATTACAGGATTCGCTGTTTTTCTCCGCTTTCTAGCCATCTCTATACATTTCAATACTTCTTCCACTTCCAGTGTCTTTGATAGCGTCCATGCAATTATTTTTCTTGAATATAAATCCATTACACTTGTAAGGTATACAAATCCTTCCAAGGTAAATATATACGTTATATCTGTACACCATGCCTCATTTGGCTTGCTTGGTGAAAAGTCTCTTTTTAATATGTTATGCAGCTTTGTTGAAAAATCACTATCAAAGGTTGTTTTTACATATGGTTTAATGTAACAAGCTCTGATACCCATTTCTCGCATATATACACCTACAGTTCTTTGTGATATTTTTTCGCCTTTCTTTTGCATCTCTTTCGCTATCTTTGGTGCACCATAAATTTGATGATTATCATCATATATAGTTTGAATCGCTTGCATTCTCTCTTCCTTAGATATAGATTGCTTGCTTGGTTTTCGATGCAGATAATTGTAATATCCTGATTTTGACA